>NZ_JBFRCY010001077.1:0-1658 GCF_052113305.1 Terriglobus sp. YAF25 | reverse complement strand
TGTCTGTGCTGCTCTGGCCACACGTGATTTCGACGCCTATGCCGTCCACTTCTCCTATGGGCAGCGGACGGAAGCGCGTGAGCTTCTCTCTGCCCGCCAGGCTGCCGAAATCCTTGGCTTCAAAGACTTCCTGCACCTGAAGATCGATCTCTTCCGGAAGATCGGCGGCTCTGCTCTGACCGACGAGTCCATCGCCGTCCCCGACGCTCCGGAAGAGGAAGCCTCTATCGGCCAGCAGGTGCCTGTCACCTACGTTCCGTTCCGCAATGCACACTTTCTCTCCGCCGCTGTCTCCTGGGCCGAGGTGCTGGGCGCGAAGACGGTCTTTATCGGAGCCGTCGAGCAGGACTCCTCCGGCTACCCCGACTGCCGGCCGGCGTACTATCAGGCCTTCAATCAGCTCATCCAGACCGGAACGAAAGAGGGCGATATTCGCATCGTGACGCCTCTGATTCACTTGAAAAAGTCCGAGATCGTCCGGCTGGGAGTTGAACTCGGTGCTCCGTTCCATGTAAGTTGGTCATGCTATTCCGGGCAGGACGCCGCCTGTGGAACCTGCGAAAGCTGCGTCCTACGGTTAAGGGCGTTCCGCGAGGCAGGAGCGGCCGATCCCATACCCTACGCGGCGCGCTGAAGCCAGGCCTGCCGCAGACAACGAACGCCAGATTTCTCCGCTCCGGTCGCCATTGTGGCGCAGCAGGCCCCGGCCAGCATCCACGGCCATGTTCAGAATCCCGCCGGTCAGGCCATGACCTCCGGCTCCGTCAAGCTGACAAAGGACCGCAGCGCTGACGAGAAGAGCCGCAAGTATGCCTACACCTTCCAGGTTGACGGCACCGGTAATTACAAGGGAAGCGATGTCGCGCCTGATACCTACGTCGCAATCTACTTCTCCGCCGACGGTCGCAGCATCGACTTTGTCGACAACGTGACCCTCACCTCCGGTCAGGACAAGGTCGTCGACATCGATATGACCCGTAAGGAATTTACGGACAAGATGACGCCGGAAGAGAAGAAGCAGCTCGAGGAGTTCAAGAAGCAGAACGCTGCTGCGACTGCCGCAGGTCAAGGATCTGAACGCTACCGCCAAGAAGCCGAACCCCGAGATCGCGGGCGAAGCCTTGAGCAACCTGGGCGCAGCTCTCGCCAAGTCAGGCAAGGTTGACGAAGCCAACGCAGCATACGAAGACGCCGCCAAGACCAACCCGGCCAAGGCCAAGACCTACTACTTCAACGCCGCAGCCACCTTCTACAACGGCCAGCAGCTCGAAGCTGCCGCCGCCGCTGCTGACAAGTCCATCGCCGCCGATCCTAACCAGGCCATGGCCTACTACATCAAGGGTCAAGCCCTGATTCCCAAGGCGACGGTCGATTCGAAGACCAACAAGATCACCGCCCCTCCGGGAACGGTCGAAGCCTACCAGCAGTACCTGGAGCTTGACCCCAACGGCGCTCACGCCGAAGAGGTCAAGGGAATCCTCACCGGCATCGGTGCTGAGATCAAGTCCAGCTACAAGGCCGGCAAGAAGAAGTAAGCCGCTTGTGATCTACCTGAAGGCCCCACGTTCTGTGGGGCCTTCGCATTTTCCACGGCTCGGAGCTGTTTTTACAAAACGATATCTCTACAACCAGGGTGTCCCACCCTCACGGAGTTAGGG
>NZ_JBFRCY010001076.1:0-1262 GCF_052113305.1 Terriglobus sp. YAF25 | reverse complement strand
GTCCTGAGGGTGTTGCGGGGGATGGTGGTGGTGAGTCGGGTGGGTCCGGTGTGGGGGTGGGTGGGGCTGTCGAGGGTCGGGATCGGGTGTTGGCGCGGCGGATTGCCGATGGGTTGGCTGGGGTCGGTCCGGAGGGTTGGCGGCAGTTGGATGCGGTGTTCGCGTTGACTGTTACCTCTGGTTTTGCCGAGGTGGTTTATACCGATGGTGAGCGTTCGATGCGGGCTGAGCCGCCGGCGGCGGTGGTGGAGTTGGTGGGTGAGCATCGGGGGTTGGTTGCGGAGTTGGATGGGGAGCCGTGGTGGCGGTTGTTGGTGCGGTTGAGCGCTGAGGGGGAGTTCGAGGTCGATTACGACTTCGGTGACGAGCCGTTCCCGGAGGGGCAGCTGTTCGAGCCGGGGGTGTGGGAGTCGCCGAATTTGGATGCCGCCTACAACGACGGCGCGTCGATGCCGAACTTCTATGCCGGCGCCCCGGAGTGGGTGGCCAATCCGGTGCTGAACCCGCGTGCGGCGACGGGTTTGATGTCGTTTGTGTATTGGTGGGAGGGTGGCCGTTGGTATCGGGGGGAGTCTCCGTCGGCGGAGCAGTGCGCTACCGCGGTTCCTGGTGTGTGGACGGCGAACACCGTGGTGGGMATTGTCGCGGGTCTGGCCGCCGCGCCGCCGAGCGCGCAGCAGCGCGCTGCTGCTGCGGCGTTGGTGTCGGCCGCGGAGGTGGGGGTGGTGACCCGGGAGACGGTGGAGAACCTGTTCGGCCACGACGGCCGGTTCGACATCGACGGGGCGATGTACCAGTTGACCCTGGCCGGGGTGGTGGCTGCGCTGCCGCAGCAGATGCCGGAGGAAGAAGCCATCTTCCGGGTGCGTAGCTACATCGAGGGTCGTGGTCTGGACACGACCGGTTATCCGCTGGATCAACTGGTCGGCGACCGGTTCAGCTGTGGCTGGATGGTGTATGTGCCGGTGCCGCGCGGCGAGATCGCGATCGGCCGCGCCATTTTCTACATCGCCGATGACGGTGTGCTGGAACACTCCTCGTCCTCGATCGCACCAACCACGTTCGTGAAGGGTTTCGAGCAGCGGTTCCAGGAACGGCAGGGAGCGTTGGGGTAGACCGGGAAGCTCGCCCACAGCCTGAGGCGCGGTGGTTCCCCAGTGTTGGTGAACCACCGTGTTCGGGGTGTGGGTGAAAATAGGATCGTCGGCTCGGTGGATGGATAGGTAGAGGTGGACGGCATGGATGCGGATGCGAAAAGGGTC
>NZ_JBFRCY010001075.1:0-1351 GCF_052113305.1 Terriglobus sp. YAF25 | reverse complement strand
GATCTTGTACGTAGCGGGCGGCAGAGACGGGAAGACGAATCCCCCATCGCTGTTCGTCACGGTCTCTGTCTGCGTGTTCGTCGTGACCTGTGTTGCTTTAACGCGTGCGCCCGGTATTGCCGCGGAGTCCTTATCCGTGACAAGGCCGACGATACGGCCCAAACCTTGCGCGAGTGAGCACGTTGACGTCAGAACGAACAGCATCAACAGCAAGGAGGCGTTCCGAAACAGGCGTTCGCAGGGAGAAGCTTGCATGATCTTCATAACGAAGGTGAATGCTAAGGAGTGAACTCAGCGCCTGTCAACCTTTTCTTGCATTGATGCATATTTATGCAATCAGCAACGCGGGACTTGATGCGCAGGATACATCCCTCTTTACGAGTTCAGTCGAGGGCGCCTGAGCTTCGCTCCAGTGTCCAATGGATAAACCAAATCGACATTCTTCGAGGTCAGAAACTGGTGCTTTACGAACACCGCAGGAGCAACCGGTTTATTACGAAGAAGATTCAGCGCCAGAGGAATGACGTAGTTGCCATATCTCTCTGGGAAGTACGCGACCGAACCAATGAGCCGCGTCCCCAGACGACGGAGTTCGGCTCGGGCCTCAGGCGTGGCGTTCTGACTGGCAACAGCACAGGTCTTCTCGGCGCCAGCCTTGTAGTTATTAGCGCCAAAGTAGGTAGCTCCAGGGTGTGGAACCTCGATGGCGATGACCGGCGTCTTTGCTTCAAGGAACTTGGACGCGATAGCCGGAGCCACGCGCTCATAAGTCTGGAACTCCAGGACAAGGTCTACGCCCTCGCGGATCAGGAAGTCGGCATTGCGTAGTGCCTCACGGGCGGAGTAGCGGTTATCGACCGTGATGAGATCAACATTCTCTCGCGCAGCCACGGTCTCAATGCTGCGCAGCACCTCCTGTGAGAACTCCGTCACTCCCTGCGTGGCAAACCCAATTCGATATCTGCGTCCCGTAACAGGGCCGAAGCGATTGCGATAGACGCCGGCGCCGACGCGCTCCAGCAGGCCCCCATGGATGAGAGTACGTAGCAGCCGGAAGGCCGTGGTCTTGGGAAGTTGCGCGCGCTCCATTACCTCCAGAAGCGTGAGCTCTTCGCCAAGACTCTTAAATGCTTTTAGTACTTCGCATGCACGAAGGACGGTCTGTGACTCGTTGCGATCGCTGCGGCGGCTGGTCTGCACATTTGATCGACGCTCCAGATGTCTTGGCGGGCTCAAGTCACAACTCCATTAAGACTGGATCTCTGTATTCCGGATTTCGGAATGCGCTCCAGTACACTCGGCAGAGTACGAGGATCAGAACCATTGCGGCAAGGATGAATCAGTGTGGATA
>NZ_JBFRCY010001074.1:0-1002 GCF_052113305.1 Terriglobus sp. YAF25 | reverse complement strand
GCGCGCAGGTCAGCAAAATTGCGCTTGCCGCTGCGGCGCGCAGGCCGGGAACCGATCTTGGCATGCTCCAGCTCAACCACCGGCGTGGCCTGCTCAAAGTAGGTAAAGACTTCGGGGTCTTCGACGATGCTGGAGCGGTAGAAACCATAGGAGGTCTCGCTCAGATCGTTCAGCGCCCCTTCCCACTCCGGCGTAAGCAGACCGGTCAGGCAAGCATCGCACTGCAGCTTGGCGTCGGGACGCGCCAGGGCATCAAGCGAGGCGGCCAGCATCAGCTCCAGGTTGCGCTCGGCGAGCACCACATCGGAGTACTTCCAGTTCATCACCTCACCCTGTTCGGTGATGCGGAACTGACCGTTGAATCCATCGAAGGGCTGCGCATAGATGGCGCGGTGCGTCGGTCCGCCGCCGCGGCCGACAGTTCCTCCACGGCCATGGAACAACCGCAGCTTCACGCCACACTCGCGAGCCACATGGTGCAGCGCGCGATGCGCCTTGTAGATCTCCCAGGTCGAGGTGATCATGCCTCCGTCTTTGTTCGAGTCGGAGTAGCCGAGCATGATCTCCTGTTCCCAGTTCCAGCTCTCGAGCAGCGGCTTGTAGGCCTCGCTGGTCCAGACATCGCGGCAGATACGCGGAGCGTTGCGCAGATCTTCAATCGACTCGAAGAGCGGCACCGGCTTAAGGCCTGGGTCGCCTTCACGGCCTTCCACGGTAACGCCACCCATACGAGCCAGCCATATGACGCGGAGCATGTCTTCTTTTTCGGTAGCTCCGCTGATGACGTACTGGCGAATGGCTCGCGGCGACTTCCGCTTGATCTCGGCAACGGCGCGCACGGTATCGATCAGCTCCAGCGTCTGCGCTGAGAGCTGCTTCGGCAGTGCACCTTCGTTCACGCTCTGCACGTCGCCAAGCTCCGCAACCGCGGTAGCATGAACGCGGGCATGCTGGCGGATGTCGAGCGTGTGCAGATGCAGGCCATAGGTGCGCACCTCCAGC
>NZ_JBFRCY010001073.1:0-1003 GCF_052113305.1 Terriglobus sp. YAF25 | reverse complement strand
AAATATGGGAGTAGAAGTGCGCCGTAAGCTTTGAAAGCCAGGAACTAATCGCCAGACATCAAAAATGCAGTGCCGCCCATCCTCAAGTTGCATTACTCAGTCCTTGCCGGCTGTGTCGATGCGCTGGTCTCAGTTCGTCGATCAACCTACTGAAACAAAAAGGCCTTACAGGTAAAAGACCGGAAAAATACCTAAACAAGATTCGACTTAAGGGACAGAGGATTTCTGAGACACGCCATAGGAGCGTTGCAACGAGCTAACGACCAGGTCGGGCCGATCCAACTGTATCCAGTGGCCGCTTCTTTCCGCAATGATGTGCTCGCCTATGCTGGAGAGTGAAGCCAGCTTGCGATGCTCCCTTAGCTCTGACTCAGTTGCATTCTCGGCGGAAATCACGGTCAACGAAAGATGACCGAGCGATGTGTAGGGAATTTCAGTCACGCACCGAGTGAGTCGAGAAAGATACTGGGCCAGGGTCTCAAAACTCTGCGGACGCGACCAGTGTGCGCGGACCGCGGGCAACAGTTCGTGCGGCATCTTGCTGACCTCCGCCGTGACGCGCGCGATAACGCCCGCTCCGCCGCCACTTGCCATGCGTGCGATCCACTTCGGTAGCGTTCTCGCTCCTGCCGACAGCAATATCAGGGAAAAACGAACCACACCTGCTCGCGCCAGCCAGGCGCCGCGTCTCGACAACCTGGCGCCGAGTGCCAATCGTTCCTGGCCTTCGGGGGGCAGCGTGCTCCAATGCTCACAATCGATTGGATCCAGCAGCAGAAGTCCCGCCACACGATCGGGATTGCGATAACAGTACTCACGAGCAATCAAACTACCGAAGGAATGGGCAACCAGAATGAACGGTCCAGAGATGTCAAATGAGGCAAGCATCTTCTCGAATTCGGACACTAAATTGCCGATGGTGCGCGGGGTGTGGGCAGCCTCGCTCCACCCGAAACCTGCGCGGTCATAACTGCTCCACCCGAAACCTGCGCGGTCATAACTG
>NZ_JBFRCY010001072.1:0-1006 GCF_052113305.1 Terriglobus sp. YAF25 | reverse complement strand
CAATGAGCCCTTGTTCCTATGGGAGCAACTTGCGGGCACGCTCGGAACGCAGGCAGACAAGGACGCGGTCAGGAACGGCGATATGGAAACACAGAAAAATCCCGCGTCATGCCCCGCCACGCTGCCCCCGGATGATCCCTTTGCCCAGGCGTTGCAGGCGGATCACGAACTGAAACCGGAGGAGCGCGATGCCCTCCTAAAGGCACGTCAACAGACGCAGAGCGGCTGCGCTGCCGATGCAGCAGCAGGCGCTGTTGCCGGCGCAGAGAAAGCGGCGAAGACGGTGTCGGCCAAAGCCTATGCACTGTACCTCGAGGGCGCTGCCGAGTTCTGGCGATCCGACTACGACAAGGCAACCGCAACCTTCTCCTCGCTTGCGGACGCGCAACCCGTTTGGGTGCGTGAGACTGCCATCTACATGATCGGCCGCTCTCTCATCAATCGCGCGCAGGTTGGAGCGTTCGACGAATACGGCTCTTTCAAAAAAGACTGGCACGCGGATCCCAAGACGGTATCCGGAGCTGAGGCAGCACTGGACAAGTATCTGCAGCAGTATCCGAAAGGTGTCTACGCGCAGTCGGCACGCGGCCTGAAGCGCCGTGGATACTGGCTGGCAGGAGATATCGCCAGGCTCCAGGAAGAATATGGCGCGCTGCTTCTGCTATCTCCGGAACAGCGCAACGTCGGCGATATCGGGCTAGTGCAAGAGATCGACAATAAGATCACAACACTTCCAGACACATTCGGAGCCCCACGGGACGGCGCCCAGGGGGATGAGCTCTTCAAGTCCACGCAGAACCCGCTGCTACTAGCGATGCTCGATCTTCAGGCCATGCGCACACCAGAGAAGGTAAGGGGCAACTCAGAGAGCGAGGGGAGCCACGATGACCTCATCCCGATCTCCAGGCTTCAGCAGCAAAAGCCGTACTTCGCGGCGCAGATGCCTCTCTACGAATACCTCCTCGCAGCGCATGCCTTTTATATAGAGAACAAGCCTGCCGAAGTG
>NZ_JBFRCY010001071.1:0-1009 GCF_052113305.1 Terriglobus sp. YAF25 | reverse complement strand
GTGCCGTAGTCGCGCAGCCCTTGGGAAATCCGGCAGGCGCACTCCCGCAACTCGGCGTACGACAGGAACGGACCGTCAATGAAGGTAACGCCGTGCGTGGCGTCGGACGCGGCACGTTCAAGCAGCTGAGGGAGCGTCGCAGCAGGAAGTCGATCCGGCATGGGGAAGTCCTCCGATAGGAAGTCACGGAAAACAAGAGGGAGCAGAAGCTCGGGCGCGGCGTGTCGCGAACGACACGGGGCCCGGCGCTGAATTCCCATCACGGACGGATGGTTGTGGGGACCCTGGGGATGTCACGGATCTTGGGCGGGTCACAGGTGGTGAGTCACAGGTGGATGCGGCCGGGGCCGGACGCGGCGTGGCGCCCGCGGCGCACAGGGGCGCGGCGAGGTGATCTCATGGGCGCCGGACGTTCCGGGCCGACGGCTCGCTCCGGGGGCCGACGGATCAGGTGGACCCGGTCTCGTTGAAGCGCACAATGTCCTCGATCTTTTTCTGCAGTTTAAGCTCGTCCGGGTCGGATACGATTGCCTTGCCGACGAGGCCGTACGGCCCGATCGGCGCATCAGGAGATGAATTGTAATCAATCTCATCGAAAACGAAGTTGCGTTCGAAGTCTGCTTGGGTCAGCTTGCCGTCCTTGCCGGGGCGCAGCAGAATGCAGCCGTGGAATCGATCCGGCGTCCTGTTCTTGCTCAGTTCTTTCGATGCCCCTTCCCCGAGCGCGAGGCTGATTTCGACGTCGAAGAGGTCGACGCCGAATGTCAACTGGGTCATCTGAGGGGTCAGCCCTCCTGGAATACGGATGGCGCACTCGCCGAAAGTCAGCCCCGCCTCCGTGGTGAAGATCTCCAAGTGGAATACGCAATCAGGTGCGTTCAGGCTGGCGAGTACCTGGCCGGCGAGTGTCTCCGACTCATGGAACAGTGTTGAGTTCCGCCTTTTGTCCAGTAGATAGGCGGCCATGATGCCGCCTTGCGCGGCCGTCAGTGGCGATACGTGGTAATTG
>NZ_JBFRCY010001070.1:0-1011 GCF_052113305.1 Terriglobus sp. YAF25 | reverse complement strand
CTGATGATGTGTGGTTGAAGCGGTGTGTACAACGATCGACGAACTGCGTAGATGCAGCCGCAGCAACCTGTAATGCTGGCGATCTCCGATTGCATCTTACGGATGCGATTGTCGTAACCCGCAAAAGCCTGTGCACCGGAATTGGTTGATGACTCTTTTTCCGGATCGAAATAGTAGTAGCGGCCCGAGACTGCACCGACAGTCGGATCGGCAAAGTTTCCGGCGATGTACTGAAGTGCGTCCGCCTGATACTCCGTTGTTGCATCTGAGAAGACGACGATGTCACCCGTGGCATATTGCACGGCGACATTTTGTGCGTTCGTCTTTCCCCGCTGTTGTGGAATGACGACCAGAGCAACTCCCCGGTCCGAAAACGACCGGACAATCTGAACGGTGTCATCTGTGCTGCCGTCGGACGCGACAACGATCTGCAACCGGTCATGGGGATAGTTGAGTGCAAGACAGCCAATGAGCCTTTTGCCGATGTTTCTGGCCTCGTTGTGCGCGCAGATGACTATCGTGATACTCGGCGCTGTCGATGGTTCTGAATGACGGGGCCGGCGAAGCTTTGTCAGCGCCCACAGCATGAGCGGATAGCCGGCATAGGTGTATGCGATGACAGTGACACACGCCCAGAAAGCCAAAATGGCATAACGGTCGAAGTGGGGACCGAGCAGGCCGGCTTTAGGCAGATAGAAGAGCATCGTATACCTCAATATGCCGTTGAACCATCGTCTCGATCGAGAATTGCTGCTCTACAAGAGCCCTTGCTGTATTCGTAAGGCAATCTCCCCGAGGGGGGAATGACAAGAGGGACAGAACGGCGGCGGCTGCGGCGAGATGGTCCTCAGAGGGAACAAGATAGCCGGTGACACCATCTGTCACTACCTCAGACGTCCCACCAACGTCGGTGGCGACTACCGGAATCCTTGCCGCCATCGCCTCGATGACGACATTCGGAAACCCTTCCGTTCGAGATAGCAAAGTAAAGATGTCAGAGCTCATTAAAAG
>NZ_JBFRCY010001069.1:0-1015 GCF_052113305.1 Terriglobus sp. YAF25 | reverse complement strand
GAACGTCAGCGTCTGCCATATGCAGAATCTCCAGACCGAAGACGCGGGCCTGTTGCTGCTCATAGACGAAGGTCGGATCTGCGTTCTTGACGAACCACGCGTAGTTATCGAAGACCGAATGGTAGACGCCATAGCGGCCGCTGGAGCCGATGTCGGTTGCCGGTACGCCGATATGTTGGATAAAGGGCGTGTAATCAGACCCGGAGCCGAGAGCGTCGACCTTCACATCGTTGTCGACGGAGGTCACGACATTGCTGGCGCTGGTGGAGGTGCCGCGTCCGCGGCCTTCTTCCTGAGACTTCTTCCACTGGTCGTACACGGTGCCGCCCTTAGGGCTGGGGACGGACTTGGTTACTTCGCGGACAAACTGCTGCAGCGAGGGGACGGAGGAGGCTCCGAAGTCCGGGCCGCTGACGCCAACGTCGGTATTGAAGTAGGCGACGGCGTGCTGTAGCTCGGCCGCGTGCTCTTCGGCCCATTCGGTGGAGCCGACCAGGCCCTCTTCTTCCGCATCCCAGCTTCCGATGATGACGGTGCGCTTCGGCTTCCAGCCCTGCTTGAGCAGCTCACCCAGGCCATGTACGGTCTCCAGCATGGCGGCGGTGCCGCTGTTGGGGTCGACGGCGCCATAGACCCAGGCATCGCGGTGATTGCCGGCGATGACCCATTCATCAGGAGCGTCCGTGCCGGGAATCTTGCCGATGACGTTCCAGATGGTGCGTACGGCGTAGTCCTGCTCCAGACGCATGTGTGCGGTAACGCCCTTACCGCCGAGGTGGTAGGTGAAGGGAAGTGCGCCCTGCCAGGGGCGGGGAGACTCAGGACCGCCGAGGGCGCGCAGAATCGGCAGGGCGTCCTGGTAGCTGAGCGGGTTTGCAGGGATGCTGGGCTGATCGTCCTGCAGCTTGTTTTCAGGCAGACGTGCGGAGTCCGGCAGCTTCTCGGTGGAGGCGACGCCCGGTGTCTCGGGATCGCCGGTATATTTCGCGATGAACTGCACGCTGCCGCGCTGTAC
>NZ_JBFRCY010001068.1:0-1015 GCF_052113305.1 Terriglobus sp. YAF25 | reverse complement strand
CTGGAAGAACAATCCGCGCATCCTGAAGTTCAAAGAGACGCACCATCTCAAGGACAACGAGGCGCTGCAGGCTTACTTCAATACGAGGGTGCTGGCGATTCTGACTTCGCTGCATAAGCGGATGATGGGATGGGACGAGATCCTGACACCCGAGCTCCCGAAGGACATCGTGGTGCAATCCTGGCGGGGTGTCGCCTCGCTGGCCAAGGGTGCACAGATGGGCTACGAAGGCATTCTCTCCGCGCCGTACTACCTTGACGGCATGAAGACGGCAGCCGATCACTACCTCGCCGACCCCATCCCGCAGAACGCGACGCTTACCGCCGAAGAACAGAAGCGCATCCTTGGCGGCGAAACGCCTATGTGGGGCGAGCATCTGAACGAGGTCGACATCGACTCCCGTATCTGGCCTCGCGCCGCCGCAATTGCCGAGCGCCTTTGGTCGCCGCAAAGCGTTACTGACGTCAACAGCATGTATGACCGGCTGGAGGTTGTTTCTCTGGAGCTGGAATCGCTGGGACTTAACCACCTGCAGAGCGGCGACGCCCGACTACGTGCGATAGCTCACACAGAACAGATCGGAGATCTTCGCACGATTGCCTCCGTGCTGGAGCCGGTCAGCTTCGGCGAGCGCTACAAGGCCCAGCACACCGACCAACTGACACCCTTCGATCGCTTCGTGGATGCCGTACGGCCTGATCCGCCCTCGCGTCACTGGAGCAACGTAATGGTCGATCGCTGTCTGCAGAAGGACATGGATGCCTGCGGCAAGCTTCGCTCCTGGTACGCCGGGATCGCGCAGGCGATCCCACACGCAAAACAGCAGGTGCAGGCTTCTTCCCAGATGCAGGATGTGCTGCCGAAACTCGATCAATTGAGCATTTTGACGGCGCTTGGAGAGAAGGCCGCCGAGTCGTTTGAGAAGGGAACCGCCGTCTCCAGTGATGCGGCCTGGCAGTCGCGGAAGAACACGATTGAAGAAGCCAAAAAGGCCACCGCCATGGTGCGCTTCACC
>NZ_JBFRCY010001067.1:0-1030 GCF_052113305.1 Terriglobus sp. YAF25 | reverse complement strand
GCCATACTCAGGGCTCTGGATGCGATCGCTTGGGTGGCTTCGTAACCTTCGCCGACAACGCGCCGAAGACCGTCGTTGCGAAGATTGGAACCTCATTTACCAGCCTTGAGGAAGCCGAGAAGAACCTCTCTGCCGAAGAGCCGGGATGGGAGCTTGAGCCCATCCGCCAGCAGGCAGAAGACGCATGGCGTGGTTATCTCGGGCGCATCGAGGTTACGGGTGGCACGGCAGAACAGCAAAAGATGTTCTACACCGCCTTGTTCCATGCCTCGCTCGCTCCTCGTATTGTGAGTGACGCAGACGGAACCTATAACGGATTCGGCCAGGAAGGGAAGCTGCATCACGCACCTCCCGGCACAGACTATTACGACGACTTCTCTTTGTGGGATAGCTTCCGTTCGCTACATCCGCTGCTCACGATCTTGGACCCAAAGCGCGATGGAGAGATGGTGCAGAGCCTGGTCGATAAGGGCGCCCAGGCCGGCTTTCTGCCGATCTTTCCTACATGGAATAGCTACACCTCAGAGATGATCGGGGATCACACCGTAGCTGTGATCTACGACGCCTACGCCAAGGGGATTCGCAACTTCGATGTTCCGGAGGCGTATCGCCTGGTGCGCCAAAATGCGTTCATCACACCCCCTCACGATGACTACGTGGAAGGGAAGGGGCGTCGGGCGCTAATCTCGTATGACAAGTATGGCTACATTCCGCTGGAAGATGAGGTTCTGGATGCGTTCCATCAACGCGAGCAGGTCTCTCGTACGTTGGAGTATGCCTACGATGATTACGTTGGCGCTCAGTTCGCTGCAGCCCTGGGACACAAGGAAGATGCTGAGCGTTTGTTCAAGCGTTCAGCCAATTGGAAGAATGTTCTCGATCCCGAGACCCGATTCGTTCGTGGACGGCACAAGGATGGTAGCTGGGTAACTCCATTCGCCCCCGATAAGCCGGCCACCTACATCACGGAGGGTCTGCCCTGGCAGTACACCTTCTTTGTCCCTCATGATATCGAGGGCTTGAGCAAGGC
>NZ_JBFRCY010001066.1:0-1032 GCF_052113305.1 Terriglobus sp. YAF25 | reverse complement strand
TGTAGGAGGTCAAGAGGTTGTTGACATCTGGAGCCTGCTGATGGGCGGGCGTAGGTTGAGGCTAGCATGAGGTCTTTGTTGGTTGTAGAAGTCKGTCCAAGGGGCGAGTTGGGTGTCTCTTTGTTCTGAGTTTTCCCAGTGAGCCGCATAGGCCCATTCTCTGAGGGCGGTCTGGATGAAGCGTTCTGCTTTCCCATTGGTTCTTGGGGTGTAGGGTTTTGTTCTTCGATGTTTGATCTGCATCGCGGCACAGGCGGCGCGGAACTTGTGTGAGCGATAGGCGCTTCCGTTGTCGCTGAGCAGGGCGCGTACCTGGACGTTGCTGTGGGCGAAGAACGCAACGGCTTGCTTGAGGAAAGAGATGGTGGTTTCCGCCTTCTGGTCTGCCAGTACGCGGGTAAAGGCGACCCGGGAATGATCGTCGACAGCCACATGCAGCGCCAGCACGCCAGGGTGTTGCTTTTTGCCGCGCAAGCGCCCGTCGCCACGTACCACCACCTCTCCGAAGCGGGTCATCCCTTTGATGTCCAGGTGCAGCAGGTCGCCTGGGCGCTCGTGCTCATAGCGAACCACCGGTGGGGACGGCTCCAGATCGCGCCACCGGCTCAGCCGTGCACTCCGCAGCATACGGCTTACGGTTGCTGTACTTAGCCCCATCTGCCGGGCGATCAGCCAGCCAGCACGCCGCCCACGGCGCAGCTCGATCACACGTTCCCGAACTTCCTCCGGGATGCGCCGCGGGCTACGATGAGGACGCGATCTACGGTCCTGCAGCCCTCCCAGCCCCTCCGACCGATACCGGAGRACCCACTTCGATACGGTCTGTCGGCTGACCTTGTACTCGGCTGCCGCCTCGCACACGCTCAGCCCTCCCTCCACCACGGCTACACACATCGCTCTTCGACCATGCACCGTCAATCGGGCATGATAGTGATAGTCCATCCGTTCCTCCGGAAACTTCTATTTGCTCGTCACAAACAGAATCTCCAGATACAAACGGATGGACAACAACCTCTTGAAACATCACAGGTG
>NZ_JBFRCY010001065.1:0-1032 GCF_052113305.1 Terriglobus sp. YAF25 | reverse complement strand
CATTTTCCCTGTCGCTGGGTATCCCGAAAGGGGTGTGCGGCGTTTTCATTGCGGAAAACGCCCATAAATGCCGAAGCCCTACAAGACACCTACAGGGAAAATGCTCTAGACGAGTTCGAGACCGGCGAAGAAGTAGCCGATCTCGAAAGCGGCCGTCTCTTCTGCATCCGATCCGTGGATCGCGTTTTCTTCGATCGAACCGGCGAACTTCTTGCGGATGGTGCCCTCTTCGGCATTTGCCGGGTTGGTGGCTCCCATCAGCTTGCGCAGGTCGGCGATCGCGTTGTCCTTTTCCAGCACCATCGGGATGATGGAGCCAGAGCTCATGAAGTCAGTCAGAGAGCCGAAGAACGGGCGCTCCTTGTGGACGTAGTAGAAGCCCTCGGCCTGTGTCTTCGAAATGGAAATCTTCTTGATGGAAACAATCTTGAACCCGGCCTTCTCGATTTCGGCCAGGATGGCGCCTGCGTACCCCGTACGGACGGCGTCGGGCTTGATGATGCTGAACGTGCGCTGTGACATGAACTGCTCGGGCTCCCTCGCAAATGTGCGATTTTTCTTGGAAATAGTCCTAATCAAGTGTAAAACAAGGTCCGAAAACGCGGCGCACTGCACCTGCGTCTCACTACTATGAGGCCGTGGATGGTGAGCATCTGGTATATCGGTTGCGCAGTATGGCTGGGGAACGCCTGGCTGGCGATCTACAGCGGCTCGCGGCTGCACGCCCTGGTCAGCCTTCTGCTCTCCGCCACCTTCTTTGCGGCAGGCACCTACTACCGCAAGCGCACTCCATAGGGATCTCCTGTTCCCCACCCATCGCGATGTCGCCCCGACCTGCGATGGATGGTCACCAATCTTGAGGCAGAGAGATCCGGGTGCCCCATATCTGCGAAGCAGATGTGGGCATTCGCGCTGTGCGCGAATCGTTTTCCGATAACGGTGGAGATTATCCGCTAAAACAAAAACAGATCGAGCTTCGCTCGATAAATCACCCCAGCGAACAAGTTCGCTGGGGACCCATACTCCCACATC
>NZ_JBFRCY010001064.1:0-1034 GCF_052113305.1 Terriglobus sp. YAF25 | reverse complement strand
GCCACTGCACCTGTCGATAAAAGAAGTGGGTTCGGATGGTTTCGATGGAGCGCTGGTGCGTCGATCCTCGGGCGTGGGCGGTCGAATTCTGGTGAACCGAAACATTCGAGAGTCGGGCAGGAAGCGTTTCACTACGGCCCACGAGATTGGGCACTACCTCCTCCACAAAGACTCGGACAGCATGTCGTGCGGCGCGAAGGAGATTGCGAACTGGACCAATATCGAAGTCAATCCTGAGCACGAGGCGGACGAGTTTGCCTCGGAGCTCTTGCTTCCAAGCACTGAGATACAGGCTTTGATTGGAACGCAGTGGCCTTCACTCAAACTCGTTAGCGACCTTGCTGAGGAGTTTGAAACCACCTTAACGGCCACGATCAGGAAGTATTGCGACGTTGCAACGCAAAGCTGCGCTGGAGTTTGGGTACAAGACTCGCGTATCGGTTGGTTTTCACCATCCCCAAGTTTTCCGCACTGGATCAAGGTCCGAGAAGAGGTAGATGCCGGTCTTCTGGACTGTAATGCACCGCTACAAGAGATGGTTGAGGTCAGAGCCTCGGAGTGGATTCCCGCTTTCTCCGAAGACAAGGTATCCACGCTTCTCCAAGGGTGTGTAAGTATGCCCACTTATCGAGGCTCGCTTGTGTTGCTGTGGGCGAAACGTCCGCTTAAACATCGGACGGCAGAGGATGACTTGCTCGAAGAGCTGGATACGGACAAGTTTGACAGCTATCGGCGTGAGCGTTGGCCAGGCAAGAAGTAAGGCCTCGCGCGAAGGAGCGGCGGGCAGCGAGTGATGACTTTAGAGATTTTACGATGTTCACACAAACGACTATTGATCTCTGTCGATAGCGAGACCATGGCCGCTCGAAATCTCGTGAACAGACCTCTGCTCCAGCAGAATTAGCCTCTTCTTCTGCTTCAAACCTCTGCTGAACAAGGGCAGCAGTCAAATCGACTCTAGGCCTCTACCGTGCAACGGCACCGGTCCATTTTTGCCTCCGAAAGCAGAGGTCTGTAACCAGAAAGCAGAGGTC
>NZ_JBFRCY010001063.1:0-1035 GCF_052113305.1 Terriglobus sp. YAF25 | reverse complement strand
ACCGGACATTACCGAGACAACAAGGACCAGTTCCATACCACCATTCCGGCCAACTATCCGGACATGTACAAGTCGCTGCGTGATCACGGTGTCGCCATTACGGTGAAGGATCAGCAGTCGAATGCATGGCTTGGCCTGTTGATCCAGATCGCTCCCTTCGCGCTGATTCTGAGTTTGTGGTTCTTCCTCCTGCGCCAGATGCAGTCCGGCGGCAACAAAGCCCTCAGCTTTGGCAAGAGCCGTGCCCGTCTGCTGAGCATGCAGCAGAAGAAGGTGACGTTCAAGGACGTTGCCGGCGTGGACGAGGCCAAGGAAGAGCTGAAGGAGATCATCGAGTTCCTGCGCGAGGCGCAGAAGTTCCAGCGCCTGGGTGGCCGTATCCCCAAGGGCGTGCTCCTCGTCGGACCTCCGGGAACCGGTAAGACCCTGCTGGCGCGCGCAGTCGCCGGCGAGGCCAATGTTCCGTTCTTCTCGATCTCCGGTTCGGACTTCGTTGAGATGTTCGTCGGTGTGGGCGCCAGCCGCGTTCGCGACCTCTTCGAACAGGGCAAGAAGAACGCTCCCTGCATCATCTTCATCGACGAGATCGACGCYGTCGGCCGYCACCGYGGCGCYGGCMTGGGCGGCGGTCACGACGAGCGYGAGCAGACACTGAACCAGCTKCTSGTCGAGATGGACGGCTTTGAGTCCAACGACGGCGTGATCCTGGTGGCTGCCACCAACCGTCCTGATGTTCTTGACCCGGCGCTGCTGCGTCCCGGCCGTTTCGACCGCCGCGTGATCGTGGGCCGTCCGGATGTCCGTGGCCGCGAGGAAGTGCTCCGCGTTCACTCCAAGAAGGTTCCTCTGGCTGAGGACGTTGACCTGAACATTCTGGCTCGCGGGACACCGGGCTTCTCCGGCGCCGACCTTGCCAATATGGTCAATGAAGCTGCCCTGATCGCTGCCCGCAACAACCGTAAGGCCGTACACATGTACGACTTTGAAGTTGCCAAGGACAAGGTCCTGATGGGCGCCGAGCGCAAGTCGATGCTG
>NZ_JBFRCY010001062.1:0-1037 GCF_052113305.1 Terriglobus sp. YAF25 | reverse complement strand
AATCCGATGAAGGACTGGCCTCAAGGACTGAACAGCTGAGCGAACCCGGCCACCGCCGCTAGGCTCACCGTCCACAGAGCCACCAATGTCATGGCGCTTGGCGTTCCTTATCTGTCAGGCATGCACGCGAACGTGTCAGACCGGGTCGGGACCGAACCATATGGAGCATGCGAACGGCCCGCTCCAGCAGTCGGATCCCTTGGCGCACTCTCCGCAGTAGTACTTGTTACTGCCTTTGACGCAGCTCCACGTTCTCCGGTTGTAACCGCTCGGGCAGGTGTAGCGTTCCTTGTTGACCGAGTAGCTGCACTGGTTGCACTTCGCCAGACTGCAGCACGGCGAGTTCTGGCAGTCGGCCGCGTTGGCCCGATCCCCCATGAACAGCGCCGCAAGTCCGGCCACGAACGCAGTGGACGACGCCCGCAGCACCCGGCGCCGCCGGGCCGGCTTACTGCTCAGTTCCTCAAGCTCCGTAACGACGCCCGTGGACTCGGCGCACACGGTGGTGGTGCTCATACTGGTGTCTTCCCTTCCGCCGCAGAATCGGGCAGCAAAGACGCCGGGACGGCGTCCGCGGTGAGCAATGAGTCGAGCTGGCGGAACGAGGGGATGGTCTGTCCCAGGACCACCTCGCCACTCCGGTAGACGAACGCTGCAGGGGTGACGTCGAGCTCGAACGCATCACTGATGCGTCCGTCCAGGTCCACGCTCCCCTGGGCCTGCGGCAGACCTGTGCCGGCGAACCATGCCTCGGCCCGCTCCAGGGATCCCTCCACGAGAACCAGCCACAGAGCCTTCGGCGGCCTGCCATTGAGCTTCTTGGCGATGGTCTTGCAGGTATCGCAGGTGGTCGACAGGAACAGGACGACCAGATGCTCGTGATCGTCGAGCTCTGCAGGAAGGCCGATCGCGGACGGTGCGAGCACGCGGTCGCCAGGTATCTCGACAGGAGCGGGAGCATCGTCCAGCTCAAGCCGCCCCCTGATCAACTGCTGTGTCTGGTACTGGTCGACCAGCGCCAGCAGACAGATCAGCAC
>NZ_JBFRCY010001061.1:0-1041 GCF_052113305.1 Terriglobus sp. YAF25 | reverse complement strand
CTGCTGGGACTGGTAGAGCGGCATCTGGCCGGCGGGGGTGTACGCGGCGGGGGTCAGCTCGGCCATGGGCTGCGCCTGGGGCTGCGGATAGGCTGCGGGCATCGCCTGCTGCGCCGCGTACCCCCCGTAGGTGCCCTGTGCCGTCTGGAGCGGGGCGGCGGGGTACAGGGCCGGTTGCAGCTGTTGTTGCTGTTGCTGTTGCTGCTGCGCGGACGCGAGCAGCATCTGGAGCTCGGTCTGCGGTTGCGGCAGCGCGTACGAGGGTTGCTGTGGCAGGGCGTAGGAGGCGTACGAGGGCTGGTCCAGCGCGTACGACGGCTGCTGGGGCAGGGCGTACGAGGGCTGCTCCAGGGCGTAGGACGGCTGCTGGTCGAGGGAGGGCTGCGGGGCGTACCAGGCCGTGCCGTACAGCACCGTGCTCAGCCCGGTCAGCAGCCGCTGCACATCCGGCTGGGAGCGCACCACCAGCCGCATGAACTGGCTGCTGCTGCCCAGCTTGTTGCCGCATTCACGGACCAGCACGCCGTGTTCGGACAGCAGCCGGTCGCGCACCTGGGCGCCGTCCGCGCCCTCCGGGAGTTTGACGAAGACGAAGTTGCCCTGGGAGGGATAGACCGTCAGCCCGGGCAGATTGGCCAGTTGGGCGGTCATCTCCTGCCGGTCGCGGCTGAGCATGCGCAGGCTCTGCGCGTACTCCGGCTGGTATCGCTTCAGCATGAAGACGATGACCTCGGCGAAGGAGTTGAGATTCCACTTCGGCAACCGGGAGCGTATCTGGACGGCGAGCGCCGGATTGGCCACCAGATAGCCGAAACGGACGCCGTGCAGCCCGAAGTTCTTACCGAGGCTGCGCAGCACAATGACATTGGGCCGCAGCACCGCCTCGTCCACGACACTCGGATATGCCTCCGAGTCGGCGAACTCCAGGAAGGACTCGTCGATGACGACCAGGTCGAGATCGGCGAGGGCGTCCATCATGGCGACGACGGCGTGTCGGGGCAGCAGTCCGCCGTCGGGGTTGTTGGGGTTGCAGATCACCGC
>NZ_JBFRCY010001060.1:0-1048 GCF_052113305.1 Terriglobus sp. YAF25 | reverse complement strand
GTCCAGGGCTCTCGTATGACTCGCTGGATGAGATTGTCAGCGGCCTGTTGCGGCTTCACGTGCCAGAGATGGAGTTGCCGGAACTGGCAGAGGAGATGGTGTTATATCAGCCGACGCCGGCGCGACACATTCTCAATCTGATCGAGCAACTTGGCTTGCAGGAGACGGACCGTCTGATTGACTTCGGTGCCGGGATGGGACATGTGTCTTTGCTGGCATCAATGCTCTCCGGATGCCAGAGTGTCGGGGTGGAGGTGCAGGCTGCCTATGTGGCAGCCGCGCGACGGTGTGCGGCGGACCTCGGGTTGGAACGGGCACGTTTTGTCGCGCAGGATGTGAGAGATGCTGATCTGGGCTGGGGAACAATCTTCTATCTGTACACGCCGTTCCGAGGCTCGATGCTGGCGGAGGTGTTGCGGCGCTTAGAGGAGGAGAGCCGCAGGCGGCCGATGCGGATTGCTTCGCTCGGCCCCTGTACTTCGGAGATTGCGGCGCAGCGCTGGGTAAGGAGTGTGTCGGCTTTGGAAGAGGGCCGTGTGAGCCTCTTTGAGGCCCGTTGAAAGTCTGGTCTCTTCAGAGGTCTTCGGAGCGGCGTCGTCTGCGGGCGGGTTGTGAACCAGCTCCGGCGAAGACACAGACCATCGCAACGGCGTGGATGAGAAACCAGACTGAGAGGCCCTGGCTCTGGTAGATGAGCACCAGGATCAGAATGCGCGGCACGAGGATGGCAGCGAGCAGCGGCACCCAGCCGAAGAGATGGAATGGCGTGAGATTGCCCTGCAGCCAGGCAATGGCGAGACAGATGCGGGGGAGAAAGAGGGAAAGGACGAGGAACCAGAAGGGAAGGGTCATGGTCGTTCGGTGGAAGAGAGTATCGATGGCTACTGGGTCAGATGCGTCGCGGGAGAATGGCGTTACCAGTTACCAGTTGCAGTGAGTTGATAGGCTTCTTCGAGCCAATACTGGCTACTGGGTCAGATGCGTCGCGGGAGAATGGCGTTACCAGTTACCAGTTGCAGTGAGTTGATAGGCTTCTTCGAGCCAATAC
>NZ_JBFRCY010001059.1:0-1055 GCF_052113305.1 Terriglobus sp. YAF25 | reverse complement strand
CTTATCAGCAGCTACTACGTTGTCTATACAAATGCGGGCAACCAGGCCGAAACACTTACCGGACGCATTGGGATATGGGGCTTTGTTCTACTGCGCGGATTAGAGAACCCGTGGATCGGACACGGCTTCCACGGATTTCGAAACGTGATTCCGGCGTTTGGCGACTTCGAGGCATGGCACGCCCATAACGAGTTGATCCAGCAGTTTTATACCTACGGCGTTCTCGGCCTGATCATGCTCGTCGGTATCTACGGCAGCTTCTACTGGCATCTCCGCAAGGCAAGTTCTCAGGTAAGGATTCTCCTCARTAGCCTGCTGCTCTTCATTTTGATCTGGGGTCTTGCCGATACCGACCGTTTTGATCTCTCTCTGCCGATGTGGGCAATCCTGCTGATAAGCACGCTGGTTTATGTGCCGGCGCTTCAAGACGAGGTGACAGCATGAACCTGCTACTCGCACTCGTCTCCGCTTCGGAATATATCTCCGGCATTCAGCGCCAT
The DNA here is from genome assembly GCF_052113305.1 of Terriglobus sp. YAF25. NCBI lineage: Bacteria > Pseudomonadati > Acidobacteriota > Terriglobia > Terriglobales > Acidobacteriaceae > Terriglobus > Terriglobus sp. YAF25. The sequence goes on along the minus strand of NZ_JBFRCY010001059.1, from coordinate 555 downwards.
GCCCTCGACCTGGCGCAGGCTCTTACCCTTCATTCCGACATCGACTCTATCCACGTTGCCGCCTCACCCTGGCAGAAGGAACTCCTTCGCGCGTATCTGCCGGCTTCTCCCCGGTTGCACATCCACTTTGCCAGGATTGGCATGTCGCCGATCGAGAGAAACATTTGGTACTACACGCAGCTCCCTCGACTTGCTAAGACATTACAGGCTGAGGTGGTCCATCTCGCCTATCCCATGCCGATCAAAAGATCGCGCGATCATGCGACCATCGTCACACTGCACGATCTCTATCCGATCGATTCACCTGAGAATTTCACCTGGCCTCATGTCCTGGTGAACCGTGCAGTCCTGAAGCAGTGTCTCCATGCTGCGGACGCTATCGGTTGCGTCTCGCATAACACCCTGGATCGGTTGACGCAGTACGACTCCCGGATAGCATCGCGCAAGGCGCGAGTCATTCACAATATTGTCGAACCGCATGACGCTGACCATCAGGCGCCACACTCTGGGCCTCCATTCGTTCTATGCATTGCGCAACACCGTCACAATAAAAAC
>NZ_JBFRCY010001058.1:0-1056 GCF_052113305.1 Terriglobus sp. YAF25 | reverse complement strand
GCGGTGGAAGGTTCGCTGTCCTCGGCTGCAACGGGCGGTTCCAGCGCGGACAGGATGAGGTTGGCAGTGTGCTGGATAACTTCCAAGCTCTCGGCCAACAGTGAGGCGTTGCCTTGATAAAGGTGGATGTAATCAGCCGAGGCGCTTTCGTTCTTGAGTCCCACGGCCTTACCGACAACAAAGGCCACGGCCTCGGCTTCAAGCTCCCGCATGGTCTTGGTGGTGGCGGTGCGGCGTTCTGCCTTGTGTAGAAGTTCGTGCGCCGCCTCGTGCACGAGAGTCGAAAACTCTTCGGCCTTGGACTGACCGGGCAGGATGGCGATGCGTCCGCCGTAGCTCATGCCAAGGGCTGGCGCAATGTTGGGGTTGTAGACAAGCTGAATGCCTTTGCTCGTGAGGAATGCGGCCAGACGGTCGATGTTGTCGCCTGGGTCGCCGCTCACTTCGTGCATGGAAGGAAGATCAACGCCGTTGGTCTGCGAGATATCGAAGACATAGGCATTGCGGAAGCCAAGCAGGAAGCGAGTGTTCTGTCTGGTGATGTCCTTCTCGGCCTCTTCGTCCTTCTTGCGACGAACGCCGACGATGGGAGCAAGGATGCGGATGCCTTTTGCGCCAGCATTGACGCTGCGGCCCATGTTCTTCCACGTCCAGAAACCAGCAACGCGGGTAGCCGTGGGCATCTGCCGGGCGATCTCCAGCACATTGCCAAAGCTGTAATTGTGAAAGCGGCTCATCGCCGTGAGGTAGTTGGTAAGAGCGTCTGACTTGCCAGCTTCCAACTGTTCAATCAAGAGCTTGATGTTGGCGGCGATGAGTTCCTGTTTGGTGAGGGGCTTTTTGCTGTCGATGGCGGTGACGTGGGTGTTGGCTTTGCTGCTCATGCTGTCTTCTCCTTGGTGGTTGGCCTTTGCACGTCCGCGTTGAAACGCGGCATGTACATGCCGAACGCCACCTGGCGAAGGCGGGGGTAGCAAACGGAAAGGTCTTCGAGCGCAGCTTTTTGGGGGGACCGCTTGCGGGGGAGCCAAAACCCGGAGGGCGAACGGCCTTGCA
>NZ_JBFRCY010001057.1:0-1059 GCF_052113305.1 Terriglobus sp. YAF25 | reverse complement strand
GAATGCCTTCACCTCCTGCAGCGCATGGCCGGTGCCGCGCTGTTCGGCCTGCACTACAAAGTGCGTCGCTTCCGTGGCGACTGCGTCCTTCACGCGATCTGCTTCGTGGCCGACGATGACGTAGATGTCACCAGCCTGGACAACCTGCTTCGCGGCGGCGATGACATGCAGCAGCAGGGGTTTGCCGCCGATCTCATGCAGGACCTTGGGGCGTTTGGACTTGAGGCGCGTGCCTTTGCCTGCGGCCATGATGGCGACCGCGAATGTCGGAGAGCTCATGGGGGAATAGTACCGGGTCTGGTAGATGCTAGAAACCCCGCCTGCATCAGTCAGGCGGGGCTTCTATGGGGTTCGGGTGTGTCCTAGTTGCTCATTCCGGCCGGAGGAGGCGGGATGGTGATATCGACATCCGTCACCGGTCCCAGATCCTTGAGCGAGGCACCGAGGTCACCGCCATTGCCAACCACAACGATCGCCAGCTTCGACGTGTCGATGTACTTTGCAGCGACACGTGAGACATCGGCCGCAGTCACTTTTTCAATGCCTGCCTTGTACTTCTCCAGAAAATCTGCCGGATACCCATAGAAGGCCAGCATCACCTGCTCGCTGAGTACCTTCGCGCGCGAGTCGTAGCGGAAGATAAACGAGTTGAGCAGTTGCTCTCTGGCGTTACGCAGTTCCGTTTCCGTCGGTGGAACGGATTTGAGCCGGTTGATCTCCTCCAGCATCGCCTTTGTTGCGGCAACCGTGCTAGCGCTCTTGGTGCCTGCCTGCACGCGGAAGATACCCGGATGGTCATAGGTCGCGCCATAACCGCCGCCGACCGCGTAGGCCAGCCCCAGTTTTGTACGGACGGACTGAGTCAAACGTGATCCGAACCCTCCGGAGAAGATCTCATTCATGACGCTCAGTGCATAGAGATCGGGGTTATTCCGCATGGTCCCCAGACCGGCGATGGAGATGTTGGACTGGTTGACGTCGTCTTTGTTGATGAAGTAAACGCCCGGTTTCGGGCCAGGGAAGTCTGTCTTAAGAGACTTGAACTGTTCTCCCTTGTGA
>NZ_JBFRCY010001056.1:0-1059 GCF_052113305.1 Terriglobus sp. YAF25 | reverse complement strand
CCCCAAAGGCAACACGCCGCAAATGGATGTCAATTCAGCTATCCCCGACTTCTTCGGTGGAGACGAGGCTAAGCTGCAGGACTATCTCAAATTCCGTGACACCCTGACTGGGCTCAAAAATCCAACACGTATCGCGGACGTCATCGCATCAGGCCTGGATCGATATGACGCTGTTTTCGTCCCCGGCGGCCATGGTCCGATGATGGACCTGCTCGATGATCCCGACGCCGGCACCGTGATGAGACATTTTCATAAAACATCCAAGCCTACGGCCGTGCTTTGCCATGGCCCGATTTCACTTCTTTCGGCTCTTCCGAATTCGACGGAGGTAGTCGCCGCGCTGTCGGCGGGCGATGTCGCTGGAGCACACGCAAAGGCTCAAGGCTGGATCTATTCCGGATATAAGATGACTATCTTTTCGACAGCGGAAGAGCAGCAGCGCGAGCCGCTTGAGATTGGCGGTAAGGTCCTCTTTTATCCGGACTTCGCCTTGACCACGGCGGGTGGCGCCGTGAGTGTGCTCCCTCCATGGAAGAGCTATGTCGTTCAAGATCGCGAGTTGATCTCAGGTCAGAACCCGTTCTCTGATTACGAGCTTCTGAAACTTCTTTTGCCGGCGCTCGATGCGAAGACGAAGTCGGTTTCGGCGGCATAAGAATCGGAGAGTCCGACGACAGCTTTGGAGGGCGTAAATATCAATGAAACCACGTTCGTCGGTTTTCACGATGCCGCCTGAAATCAGGCAAGTGTAGGCCAACCGCCCAGATAAGCACCGTTTACCGGAATTGGAGCCGTCAATGAGTAGCGTACAAATCGACCAGAAGAGCTATGAGATGCCTCCGCGAGAAGGGATGAGCATCGCGCATTTTCTAACTGTGGGCGACATCAACCGATCGCTCGATTACTACGAGAACATCTTCGGTGCGCGCATTCTGAGCAGAGGCGACGGCAACGCGCCCGGGTACCTTCAACTCGCGAATATCTGGATGATTGTGAACGTAGGGGGCGGCCCGACGCCGGATAAGCCGACGGTGTCGCTCAGCGTTCCCGACCCGAATC
>NZ_JBFRCY010001055.1:0-1060 GCF_052113305.1 Terriglobus sp. YAF25 | reverse complement strand
GTTCTTGAGCACCGACCGATATTTTGCGTTCTCCTCGTCACGCATCATGTTCATGAAGGCGCTGTTATAGACACGATGCATTCCCAGTGTTCGGACGAAGTAACCCTCCATCAGCCAGAAGGCTTCGGCGAGCAAAAGTGTTCCCGGAACCTCGGCAGCTACTCTGTCGACGACTTCCCGCCAAAACTCATGCGGCATATGAGCATTGAACTCGGCACTGGACATCCCGTATTCCGCGCGGGAGGGAATCGCTCCGCTGCTGCCAGGGCCGGGAAACCAGAGCCGGTGAAAGTGGCGCTTTGCCAGGGTCATCGCCGCGTCAAAGCGGATGACAGGGAACAGACGGGCCACATGCAGGATGGTCTGGATCACCTGTTCGCGCACTGCTGGGTTCAGGTAGTCCAGTTGGGCGGTATCGTTCCACGGGAAGCTCGTGCCATCATTGCCGTGATAGATGTACCTTGTCTCCCCCGATGCCCGGTCACGCCGCCGAAACACGACCGCCGCGTCCGTCTGCTCGTAGTAGTGGCTTTCGATCTTGATCTCCACACGCGGGTCATGCGACAGGTCAGGGCCATCGAAGTTGTAAGCAGGATAGGGGCTATCTTGCCGCGAGATGAACCAGTCCGGATGCTCTACGACCCATGGCGAATCGATACCCATATGGTTTGGCACCATATCGCTGGCCAAGCGGATGCCTCGCGCGTAGGCACGATTCCGCAGATTCACGTACGCGGGCTCTCCGCCCAGGTCCTCGGCGATGGCGTAATCGAAGAGTGAGTAAGCTGAAGCCACCGCGTCTGGATTTCCGCAGAGCTGCTTAATTGTTTGCGATGCCCGGCTGCGCTCCCAGATACCGATCAGCCACAGGGAGTTCATTCCGCGACGTGCCAGCGTGTCCAGTTCCTCGTCCGGAATCTGATCCAGTCGATGAATTGACCTCTGGTATCGCTTACTGAGCTGTGCGAGCCAGACGTAAGTGCTCTTGGCGATCAACACGGCGCCAGGCATCCAGGCCACGTCTGGCGATCAACACGGCGCCAGGCATCCAGGCCACGTC
>NZ_JBFRCY010001054.1:0-1063 GCF_052113305.1 Terriglobus sp. YAF25 | reverse complement strand
ACGGTGTTGTCGCCAAGGATTTCGCCCCAGGAGCCGACGCCGCGGTTGGTGGTGATCACGATCGAGGTTTTCAAATAGCGTTGCGACACAACCTGAAACAGCGCGGACGCGGCCTCGGCCGGCAAGGGCAGGTAGCCGAGTTCGTCGATYWCGAGCAGCGCCGGTCCGGCGTAGAAGCGCATGGTGGTGGCCCAGCGGCCCTCGATCGCTGCGCGGTGGCAGCGGGCGGCCAGGTCGGCGGCGGTGGTGAAATAGGTGCGGTAGCCGGCGTGCGCGGCCGCCCGCGCGAGGCCCGTTGCCAGATGCGTCTTCCCTGTGCCGGGCGTGCCGATGAGCAGGACGTTGGTAGCGGTTTCGAGGTAGCGGCAGGTGCCGAGCTCGTCGAGTAGCGGCCGGTCGATGCCGGAGGCGGCGTCGATATCGAAGTTGGCCAGCGACGCCGGTGTGGGCAGGTTCGCGAACCGCAGCCGGCCGGTGAGCCTGCGGGCTTCGGTGTCGTGGACCTCGATCCGCAACAGCTTCTCCAACGTGGCTGTCGCCGAGAGGTTTTGCGTGGTGGCATCCTCCAGGACCGATGGCAGGGCTTCGGCGGCGGCGTGCAGTTTGAGTGTGGCCAGGTGCGACCGGAGTTGCTGATAGCGGGTCGCGGTTTCGTCGGCGCCGATGGCTTTGGTGGCGCGGCGGCCGGTCTTCTTCGGGGCAGGGCTGGTAGTCATTTGCGGCTCCTGGCGGTGGCGGCGCGCTCGTAGGCGGCCAGATCGGTGACTGTGGCGTTGGCAGCACTCGTGGCGGTGGCGGTGGTGTTCGCGGGGTCGGCGGCGGCTCGTAAGGCCGCGGCGGCGGCTCTGGCGGCGTCGCCGGGTGGGATGCGTTCCTTGCGGCGGTGGGGGCGGCCGGTGTTGGCCGCGGCCATCGCCGCGGTGTCGAGTGCGACGACGTGGCCGTGGTCACGAACAGTGGCGCCCAGGCCGTCGGCGGCGCGTTCGTGGCGAGCGATCACAATGCCGTCGGTGGTGGCGATGTCGATGATGTTGCCGCGCAACGGTTGTGCGACGATCACTGT
>NZ_JBFRCY010001053.1:0-1066 GCF_052113305.1 Terriglobus sp. YAF25 | reverse complement strand
GGCTGATGGTGCTGCGCACCGGATCGAACTTCTCCATGCCTCGCCCCGGTCACACCCCGATCGAGAGCGTGAACTCCCCCTACATCGGCACCCGGCCGGCGGTCGAAAATGCGTGGCGCGTCGGCAGCAGGGTTCTGCACGAGCTCACCTCCAAATGGGAGACCTACGCAACTCACATCCCTGGAGAATAGAGCATTTTCCCTGTGGTGTATGTCTAGGGTGTGTCCATCTATGGGCGTTTTCCGCAATGGAAACGCCGCTGCACATCCCTTCCGGGGTACCCAGCAACAGGGAAAAGCGTTCTAAGCTTGAGGATGTGAGCCTTACGCATCCCTTCCCCGCAGATTGGCGGGTCCAGGTACTCACCGGGCCCCCGCTCATCGCTCCGGCACGTCAGTTCACCTATCCCCGCGCTGTTCCTGGCGAAGAAGACGCGCTCGCCCGCGGCGCCATGTACGTAATGGTGAAGCCCTCATCCGGCGGTGAGTTCCTGGCGACCTGCGCCCGAGGGTTCGCCGACCCTGCACTACCGAGCGGCATCTGGAGCTGCCCCCGGCCGCAGGAGATCTGCCTGGTCTCCGGTGGCTATGCCTGCATTGTGGACACACTGGCGCCGGAACAGGCAGCCCTGGTACCGCAGCGGCCAGCCACCGAGGTGGTGCCTGCCGTCGAGGCTGGTCTGCTGYTCTTCGCCGGTTTCCACACCGTGACTGCCTGGGGAGCGAATGGCCTGGCCTGGGAGACCGGAAAGCTGACCTGGGAGGGTCTGACTCTCCAAGCGGTGGACGGGAACATCCTGAACGGCATGGGATGGGACATGATGGCCGACAAAGAGGTGCCGTTTGAGGTAGACCTCACTACCGGGAAGCACATCGGCGGCGGGTTTCGAGGCTGAAGCAACGTGGCTGGACGGAGAAGCGGGTCCTTCGCCTGCGCTCAGGATGACAGCCGAGAATATCTCTAGAGCATTTCTCCTGTTGCTGGGTATCCCGAAAGAGGCGTGAAGCGGCGTTTTCATTGCGGAAAACGCCCATAGATACGGAATCCCTACACTACACCTACAGGA
>NZ_JBFRCY010001052.1:0-1068 GCF_052113305.1 Terriglobus sp. YAF25 | reverse complement strand
CCCATGGCGAGCGCGGCGGCCGTGGCGACGGCCGTCGCGCTTAATCGTCTTCGCACATCAACTCCATGGTGACGGACCTACTGGACGGCACTGACGGACTTCGCCTTGGCTACGGCCGACTTGATGTCCATCCGCGCCTCTTCCAAGGCCGCCTGGTTCTTGGCGATAGCGGCCTGCTGAAGAGCGGTCTCCGCGTCGAACCAGACCTTCTCAACGTCGTACTTGTCTCTGCACGCCACGTCCGCCTTCGCCGTGGCGATCTCCTCATCCTTCACCTCATACGGATCGGAGAAACGCGGGTCGTCGTTGGCGTCCATCGGCTTCGTGTACGAGTAACCCTGCGCCTTCATGCACGACGACCATTTAGCGAACGCGTCGACCACGCTGGGGGCGTTCATTGACTCAACGTAGGAGTCATCGCTGATCTGCTGGGCCAGAGTGGGTGGCTGGGCTGTAGGGGCCTTCTCGTCGGCTTGTGCGACGCAGCCCTTGAGCGTCGTGTCGTCGGCGCCGGAATCATCGACGGCGCCGGCCTCCTGGGCTTCGTCGTATGCCCGCTGCTCTGCCTCGTCCGGATGGTATCCGCGCTTGGCCGCCAGCCCGGCATTGTGAATCCCGTACCGCCAGTCGGTGAGTGTCTTGCCACCCAGCTCGGGCAGGTCAGGGGCCGGCGTCCACTGGTCGTAGCCCGCTGCTTTCATACACTCGTCGATCAGCTCGTCCCGGGTGGCGACGATGAACTGAGTGTCCGCCTTGGTCGGCAGGTATGCCTCGATCGGCAGCTTCCAGGTTGCCGGATTTTTCGGGTCGCCCGTGTCCACCTTCGACTCACGGGCGCTATTCGCCGCACTGGCCGATGACGACCTGTCGTGGGCCGACGGAGTGTCCGCCGCGTTCCCGGCGTATGCCACGGCCCCCACCGCTACAGTCGCCAGGACAGGAACCGCGACCTTCGCGGTGATCCTCTTGGGCCTGCTCATTTTGTATCCCCCCTCGCTTTCCGTTATCGTCATGAAGTCCAGCGGAATGAAGCGTTCTCGTTCTTGACGTGCCTGAACTGATCGATGT
>NZ_JBFRCY010001051.1:0-1069 GCF_052113305.1 Terriglobus sp. YAF25 | reverse complement strand
TCCGTACACCAAGGCGGCGAGTGAAGAAGAGGCGATCAAGATTGGCCTTGCTGTTCGCGATGATATGCAGCGCCAGATTCCCAGCAAGAAAGCTCTCTACCAGTAAAGCGGGCGTTGGCCCGCGGAAGGATGAAACGCGATGAAGAGAATGCTGACGTTGTTGCTCCTGTTGTTGCCGGTACCGCGCCTCTCGGCGCAGACCGACCGGGCGACGTTGACCGGTGCGATTACGGACGCTTCGGGTGCGCGAATCGCCGGTGCAAAGATTGTCCTCACGTCTGCCAATACTGAGACGCGGCGTGAGGCAGTGACGAACAAGGCCGGTCTGTACACCGTGACCTCACTCTCCACCGGAATATATACGGTGGAGGTTGAGGCAGGTGGATTCGCGAAGTACCAGGTAGATGATCTGACACTCGATGTAGGCCAGACGCGCACGCTCGATATGAAGCTGGCGGTTGCCGGTGAATCGACGCAGATCGAGGTGAGCCCTGATTCGGGGCTCTCGAAGTCTTCTGCGGAGATTGGCGGTGTGGTGCATGGTAAGCAGGCGACGGATGTACCGCTGAATGGCCGGAACTATATCGGTCTGGTCTCGCTGGCGCCGGGCGTGATTGATGGAGGTACGGGAACGCAGCAGGATATGCGCTTCGCCGGTCTGTCGGACGAAGACAACACCTGGCATCTGGATGGCGTCGATAACTCCGGCATCAATCACCAGTATCAGAAGGTGGATCTTCATCTGCAGGTATCCACTGAGGCGATTGCGGAGTTTCGTGCCAACGGCGTTGTCTACAGCGCCGATCAGGGCGGAACGGCAGGTGGGCAGGTTGAGGTGGTCTCCAAGACCGGCGGCGACAAGTTTCATGGGGCGTTGTGGGAGTATCTGCGTAACGATGTCTTCGATGCTGCTCCGTGGGGAGCGAATGGCGTGCTGCCTCCGCTTCGTTTGAATAACTTTGGGGCGAACCTGGGTGGGCCCATTCTTCGCAAGAAGCTCTTCTTCTTTGCGAACTACGATGCTCTGCGCCAGGTTATCGATCAGACGCTGACAGGCACGGTGCCGAGC
>NZ_JBFRCY010001050.1:0-1071 GCF_052113305.1 Terriglobus sp. YAF25 | reverse complement strand
GTACACCACGTCGTCATAGCGGTGCACGGCAAGGTATCGCTGCTCCGGAGCCATCTCGGGCAATGTGGTTGTGGCGCTTGCCTGCCGCAGTTGCGCCGCGCCGCTGGTTACGGCTTTCTCATCCGGCTTCTTTACAGCGAGCACAAACTCGTCGACGGGATAGTCTACGACAAGCAATCGGAGATGCGGCTGGAGCGCAAGCGTTGACTCCGGCCCAAGTTGAGCCAATTCATCCGCGGCGAGCGGCTCGATCTCTGCGCCGTCGAAGGCTTCGACATAGGCCCACTCCAGCCGTGCGATATCCACAGCTAATCGATGCTGGTCGCCTGCAAACTCAGAATGCTTTTGCAGGAACTGCGGCAGATCCGCGCTCAGATCCCGCAAGGTCCACGAGGTTGAGGGGCGCTGCTTCAGATACGCCAAGACCAGCGCGTCGAAGTGCTCGTCGCCCAACAACGCCTGCACCGCAGGGTAATCCTCTGAGACGGCGCCGATCGCGCGAAACCAGTACTGGCGGTTGTAGATCTCCAGCCGCTCGAACGATGTCAGCTCACTGTTCTGACGGATATAAGCAGCAGCGATCTCCTCCATCGACTCACCTTCGGTTGTCCGCGGCTGCATCGTAAGCTCTGCCGTCAACGGTCGGCGGACATCCTGCTCCATGCGGCGTTGCAGCTCCAGCAGTGTCATGCGACCGCCTCCTCCACACTTACAGGCTGCAGAAACCGATTCGCTTTCAGCGCCTCGGCATGTACTTCATCGAAGGTTGGAATATTGTCGTCCCACTCGAGAAGCGTCGCCGTCGGCCCGCAGCGTTCAATCGCGCGTGCATAGAGAGCCCACACCGGATCGAGCACCGGATGATCGTGCGTGTCGAGCGTATAACGCTCGAACTGCGAGTGACCGGCGATATGGATCTGTGCCACGCGATCCGCCGGGATGCTGTTCACATACTCCATCGGATCGAACTCGTGGTTCCGCGAGGAGACGTAGATATTGTTGACATCGAGCAGGATGCCGCAGTCGGCAGCATGCACCACCTCGTTCAGGAACTCCCACTCGGTCATCTGC
>NZ_JBFRCY010001049.1:0-1573 GCF_052113305.1 Terriglobus sp. YAF25 | reverse complement strand
CTACCGCACACATCAAAGACATCACCATCACAACGCTCCCCGGCAGCACGCACAAGGGCTCTTACAAGATCGACTTCTCCAAGCCCGGCGCGCGCGCTTACATCTTCTCCATGCTTCGCCAGTTCGCCCGCTGGAAGGTCGACTTCATCAAGCTCGACTTCGTCGGTCCCGGCGGCGGCAACCTTCCCGCCGACAACCGCGAAGAGCTCCGCGTCTGGCACGCTGCCATCCTCGCCACCCATCGCCCCATCTGGCTTGAGCTCTCTAACTGGATGTCCATCGACCAGGCCCCTCTCTGGCAAGCCACCTCCAACGGCTGGCGCATCGAGAACGACGTCGAGTGCTACCCCTGCGGCCGCTCCACCGATCCCGCTATCAAAGGAAACCTCACCACCTGGGCGAAGGTCTCCGAGCGCTTCGCAGACGTCCGCCCCTGGATCGCCTACGCAAAGCCCGGCGGCTGGAATGACCTCGACTCCCTTGAGATCGGCAACGGTGATAAGGACGGCATCACCCCCGCCGAACGCCAGACCATGTTCACCCTCTGGTCCATGTCCTGCGCCCCGCTCTACCTCGGCACCGACCTCACTCACATGGACCCTGCCGACCTCGCCATTATCACCAACAAAAAACTCATCGCCATCAATCAGGCAGGCGTCCCCGCCTCCCCGCTAGACATCCAGCAACTCCACAACAAGCCGCAGGAGGTCTGGTTCACAAAGAACCGCGACGGCTCCTTCAACCTCGCCCTTTTCAACCTTACTTATTCTTTCTAGCGGCTGCCCACCGCTTTTTCTGTGCCGCTGCAATCCTTGCTCGCGCTTCTGGGCTCAAAACTCGCGCCTTGGCTGTTTTAGAGTTCGCAATCTTCTTAGGCCTTCCCGGACCACGTTTGCTAGCCGGTATTGCTTGTACCTCGGTAAGCATGGCACGAACTTGCTGAAGTTTGCTGATTTGGTCATCGATAGCGGAAAGAATCAAGTCGAGGTTCATCCTTACAGCGTACGCGAACGTAACTTCATCAGGTAACGTTCCTTCTTCCGCATTTGCGACAAATATCCGATCCGTCGACCACCCATCCAGTTCCTCCTCGGCGGAGCCAGAGCGATGAGGTCACTCCAGTCCGTTTATGAGACCTGCTATCCCGGCCGGTCAGTTCCATACGCGTGGTCGATTGGAACATTGATCGTGGCTCGAAGCTCCGATCTATCATAGATTTCCTGGGAGACATGAATGCAGATATTCTCATTCTTCAGGAAGTGGACATCCACAAGGCTCACGAACCAGCCCTCCCTTCCACGGGCAAGCCACTCTCTCACGATTCCGTCAGAGCGCTTCTGATCATTTTCCGATCTCATACGAAATCCCGTGGCCGCTGAAGTCTTACCGCCTAACAGTTGAGCTCACATCCGTAGCGGACTAGGCTAATCCTTTCRTCGATGAGGGCGTTTATTTAGAAAGAGAACTTCGCCTTGAAGACGATGTTGCGAGGATCGAGCGCAGAGGTAATCTTTCCGAATGTCGCAGCACCAACCGTTGTCCCGAGCCCGTTGAATGCCGGATGGTTGAAGAG
>NZ_JBFRCY010001048.1:0-1079 GCF_052113305.1 Terriglobus sp. YAF25 | reverse complement strand
TGAACGAAAAAACACAGATGATCCGCACTCAGAACTTCATCCACTCGAGGCGGCACCAGGTACCCTTGCTCCGGCGAATAGGGCAAATACCGTGACATACTCTCTTCTCGTATAAATAACCCCGAAAAGCAAGTACTCACACAGACTCTGAAGGCCCGCTCTATAGCTCTACAGAGAAATCAAACCCGATACGCCCTAGCCCTGTTTGTTCTTTAACTCCCAGGAAAAGTCATAGAACACCCGCAGTTGATTGCCGTCGAGGTCCGCGACCCTGAACTCGCGAAGGTGCCAGGGCTTATCTTCCGGCTCGGCCAGGATCTTCGCTCCCGCATCCCGCCAACGCTGGTAGAGCTCATCGACCTGCTGTTTGCTCTCCAGGTTCAGCCAGATAACGACCTTCTCCCCATTGCCGTAGTGACCGCGGAAAGCTGCATTCGTCAGGAACATGCGGCAGGCCCCCTGCGAGATGCCGCCGATGCCACCGAGATCGTTGCCCCAATCGAGCTGAAATCCGAGCGCCCGGACGTAATACTCGGCGGCCTTTTCGATATTGCTGACCGGAATCTCCGGAACCGCCATCGGAAAGTGCGTAAGCATGATGCCAACCAGCTTACGCCTACTCGCCTCCGGTCACGACATAGCTCGCGCCGGCGCGCGGAACGAAGGTGATGGCATGGCCATCCGTTCGCGTTGCGACAGCAGCGCCCGAGTTCGTCACCTTCACCGTTGCGATCGAGCGGATTGCAGGCACCTTCACCGTAATCACCTGCTCGCTCTCGGGTAACGTGAGCTGCACTGTCGAAGCCTTACCAACGGGATAGACACAGATGCGCGTCTCTCCGTTGATCTTTTCCAGGGTGATACCTGATCCGCCGATAAAGACAGGGGTCTTGTTCACCGGCATGGCAAAGTCCTTAAGCATCTGCTTCCCTTCGTAGATCTTGCCGGTGTCGTAGTCCATCCAGCGGCCTTCGGGGAGATAGATATCGCGGCTCGTGGCCGAGAGATAGTCATCGCCATAGAGAGGCGCGGCCAGCATGGAGTCGCCGATCAGCCACTCGTAACCACGGGTGGTGGAG
>NZ_JBFRCY010001047.1:0-1082 GCF_052113305.1 Terriglobus sp. YAF25 | reverse complement strand
GTATCCCGCGAGGAGCGTGCAGCGGCGTTTCATTGCGGAAAACGCCCATAGATGCATAAGCCCTGCTCTACACCCACAGGAGAAATGCTCTAGCGGCGGTAGCGTTACACTCATAGGGTGAAAACGAAGATGTTGTTTGCACCTCTCATGGCGATCGCGCTCGCCTCGACCGTCGCCGCGCAAGACACCAAAGCGTTTCTCGGCCGTTGGGATATGACCGTTACCCCCGCCACCGGCAAACCATATCCGCAGTGGATTGAGCTGACGGAGAATGGCGGCAAGATTGAAGGTCGCGTTCAGCCGAAGGGCGGCGGATGGCATCCGATCTCGGACGCCCACATCGAATCGGGCAAACTGATCGTGGGTGTAGGAGAAGCAACGAATTGGGAGCTCACCTCTCCCAGCGCAGGCAAGCTGACCGGCGTCGAGAAGCACGGCGCCACCGATGGCCCGGCGCTCGCCGGAGTGAAAGCGCCTTCGCTGGATCGGCCCATGCCGAAGAAGTGGACCAAGCCCACGCCTCTTTTCGACGGCAAAGATCTGAAAGGCTGGGAGCCGATCGGCAATGTCGACAACAACAAATGGGTCGCGCGCAATGGCGAGCTGGTGAATGACAACCCTGAAGTTCCCGGTCAAAAGACCCACGGTGCGGCCAACATCATGACCACCGAGAAGTTCCAGGACTTCAAACTGCATATCGAAGTGAACTGCCCGGAAGGTGGCAACAGCGGCATCTATCTGCGCGGCCGCTATGAGGTACAGGTCGGCACCGAAGGCGGCAAGCTGCCATCGCATGAGATGGGCGCCATCTACAGCCACTATCCTCCGCCGGCAGGCTCAGAGCTTGGTCTTGGAAAGTGGACGACCTTTGACATCACCCTGGTCGGCCGACATGTAACGGTGTTGCGCGATGGCAAGATGTACCACGACAATGTCGAGATTCCCGGCCCGACCGGCGGCGCTCTTGATAGCAACGAGGCCGAGCCGGGGCCGTTCTATCTGCAGGGCGATCACCACGGCGTCATCGCATACCGCAACATCACCATCTCCGTTCCGGCAAAGTAAGACCCTGTTCGGAACAC
>NZ_JBFRCY010001046.1:0-1083 GCF_052113305.1 Terriglobus sp. YAF25 | reverse complement strand
CGGCTGAACTGCGCTCCGGCCGAAGCCGCGCAGCAACTGCGGACGCTCGCCTCCGAGGCCCGGATGCCCCTGCCCGAGCTGGCCGCCGACATCATCAACCAGGCCGCCTCCGACGCCACCGCAAGCGCGGTCGCGGAAGCCCGTACCGCGCAGGCCGCCGCGTCCGGCACCGGCCGTACGGCAGAGGGAGCCGCAGGGGAAGCCACGGGCCCGCGGCGCGAAGGGCCCGCCCTGCGGCTGCGTACGGCGGAGGCCGCCGCCATCCTGGCCGGTGACGACACCCAGGCACTCGCCCGCGGCCTCCTCGACCGGGCCCTGAGCCCCTTGGGCGCCACCGCCGCCGCCGTGTGGTCGGCCGCCCCCGACGGCTCCCTCACGCTGGCGGGAGAGGCGGGGTTCGGCCCGGCGGAGGCCGCCCGCTGGCGCTATGTGCCGCCGGGGCTCGGCACCCCGGCCCAGCAGGCCATCACCGAGGACCGAACGCTGTGGATCAACGAGTCCGGCGACCCGCCGCCGCCCACCATCGGCGTGGGCAGCGGCGGCGGCAGCGGCGGCACACGGGCCGTCGTGCCCACTCAAGTCGGCGGTCAGCGGGTGGGCGTCCTGGAGGTCCACTGGCCAGGCCCCCACCCCGGGCTCGCCCTCCAACGGCAGCTGGACGCCCTGGCCAAGCTGTGCGCCCTGTCGCTCTCCGACCACGGCGTGGAGTCGGACAGCCCGCCCGGCGGGGCCGCCGCCTGGCTCGTCGGACTGCTCGACGGCGTGCTGGACTCCGCCGCCCTGCTGCGCCCGCTGCGGGACCGCGACGGCCGGATCACCGACTTCATGATCGAGCACACCAACACGCGCTTCACCGACCCGGCCGGCCGTCCCCGTGGCTCCCTGACCGGGCTCCCGCTGCTGGAGGCGTATCCGCTGTTCGCCGCGGAGGGCGGCCTGTTCGAGCGGATCAAGCGGGTGCACAGCACTGGGGCCCCGTATCGCAGCCGGAACACGGTGCTCAGGTTCCCGGGCAGCGCGGCGCCACCGGCCGTGGTGACTGCCGTGGGGCTGGCCCGCTTCGGCGATGTGGTGCTGCTCAGC
>NZ_JBFRCY010001045.1:0-1087 GCF_052113305.1 Terriglobus sp. YAF25 | reverse complement strand
CGCTGCGGCAGTGAATCACCGCATCATCGCAGTACCGCTCGAACGTGACCTGCGGGAATTCCCGCGCCAGCCACATGTTTCGCCTGTGCTGGCGAATCTGTATCTCCACTACGCGTTCGACATGTGGCTGGCGCGGGAATTCCCGCAGGTCACGTTCGAGCGGTACTGCGATGATGCGGTGATTCACTGCCGCAGCGAGCACCAGGCCCGCAGGGTGCGGGACGCGCTCGCTGCGAGATTGGCGCAGGTCGGTCTGGAATTGCATCCGGACAAGACGCGCGTGGTGTATTGCAAGGACGCCGACCGGCGCGGCTCTTATGAGCACACGTCGTTCACGTTCCTCGGGTACACGTTCCGTCCGAGGCTGGCCAAGAACCGGTACGAGAAGCACTTTGTGAGCTTTCTGCCCGCGGTCAGCAAGGAGGCGATCAAGGCGATGGGCAAGGAGATCCGCTCCTGGCACATCGCTAGACGCAGTGACAAGTCCCTCAACGACCTTGCACGGATGTTCAACAGCGTCGTGCAAGGCTGGGTCAACTATTACGGGCGCTTCTACAAGTCCATGTTGTATCCCCTTCTCCGGCGCCTCAACGAGTATCTGGTGCGCTGGGCTTGCCGGAAGTACAAACGGCTTCACCGCCGGGAGAAGAAGGCACGGGAACTGCTGGCGGGCACCGCCCGCCGGTACCCGAACCTTTTTGCCCACTGGCGGTTCGGTCTCAAGCCTGATGGCTGGGCGATGGGAGCCGTGTGAGCCGAGAGGTTCCCGCACGGTTCTGCGAGCGGCGGCGGGTGAGATTCCCGCCGCCGACTCACCTCCGGGTCTTCGTGCGGAGCAAGCGGGCCGCTCAGAGGGTGCTCGGTTCCGTCACGGCGGTGGTCGAGCAGCGGCTGAAACTGAAGGCCAACCGGGACAAGTCGAAGGTGGTCCCAGCTTCCGTCATGACGATGCTGGGGTTCGGCTTCTACTTCACCCGGTCCGGGGTCGGGATCCGGGTCGATCCCAAGGCGCTCGCGCGTTGGAAGGCCCGGGTCAAGGAGCTGACCTCGCGCCGGTGGAGCATCGCGATGGACGAACGTATTGCGA
>NZ_JBFRCY010001044.1:0-1089 GCF_052113305.1 Terriglobus sp. YAF25 | reverse complement strand
GAGTACAGAGGATCAACCGGTTGCTCGATGGCGCCATCGCGCCCGATCGACAACTTGCGCCGCGCGCGTTTCCGGATGAACTCAACTTCCATCTCCTGCACGTGGGCTGAGTCCTTCAACATGGGATCGCACAAGTCGATGGTGGGCGGTGTGGCGTAGATGGGACCGCGGTAGCCTTCGCGGACAAATCCCGGCAGATTGCCGGAGTGGTCAATGTGTGCATGGGAAAGGACTATAGCGCTGACGTCCTCTGGGGGAAGAGCGAAGTTCGTATTGATCTCGCGAGCCTCACGCCGGCGGCCCTGAAACAAGCCGCAATCAAGCAGGATGTTGCGTCCAGCGCACTCCAGGTGATGAGAAGATCCGGTAACCGTACGGGCCGCGCCCCAGAATTGCACACGAATAGCCATGCGGGCAGCTTACATGCTGGGCTGTCGCGGCGTCCCGCTGGCGAACCGTAGTTGAAACCGTGTATCGTTCCTTTCATCCATCGCGTGGCCGAACGGATGGAATCGAACAGCAAGCTAATTCTTTCTTCGACGGAGTTGCCATCGTGTCCCTTCTTCGCTGTACCCTTTCCCTCGTCGCTGTTGTCGCAACCTTCTCTACCGCCGCCCTGGCGCAGGACCCGCCGGCTGAAGGCAAAGATCTCTTCAAGAAGAACTGTGTCATGTGCCACGGCGAAGACGGCGCCGGCTCCGACATGGGCAAGATGCTGAAGGTCAAAGACCTGCGCTCCAAAGAGATTCAGGATATGACCGACGACAAGATCAAGGACGTTATCAAGAACGGCAACGGCAGCATGCCCGCCTTCAAGGGCACCTTCACCGATGAGCAACTCGATCAGCTCCTGAAGGTGATCCGGAGTTTCAAACCCAAGAATTGAAGAATTGAATAACGAAATAATTGAATAATGTTTGAGCGAAGTGGAAAGGGCGCGGCAGAAGCCGCGCCCTTTCATCATTCAATGATTCAATGCTCAGAGAGCTTGTGACATATCCAGGCCTTTGCGTTCCTTCGCCAGGGCCGTCATGATCGCCAGAATGACGGCGACAATAGCGACGGTTGCGCTGAGGACCACTGTCAGAT
>NZ_JBFRCY010001043.1:0-1090 GCF_052113305.1 Terriglobus sp. YAF25 | reverse complement strand
CGAGGTGACGCGGGTGGCGCGGGAGATCGGCGTCGAGGGCGAGCTCGGCGGTCAAGCGCAGGTGCCGGGTGCGGCGGGAACGTGGAAGGATCTCACCGATTCGGTGAACACCGCGTTCCGTAACCTCACCGGACAGGTCCGCAACATCGCGCAGGTGACGACGGCGGTCGCCAACGGCGATCTGTCGCAGAAGGTCACCGTGGACGTCTCCGGCGAGATGCTMGAGCTGAARAACACCGTCAACACGATGGTGGACCAGCTSTCGTCCTTCGCCGACCAGGTCACGCAGATGGCGCGGGACGTGGGCACCGAGGGCCGTCTCGGCGGTCAGGCGCGGGTGGACGGCGTCAGCGGCACTTGGAGGGACCTGACCGACTCAGTCAACTCCATGGCGGGAAACCTGACMTCGCAGGTGCGCRGSATCGCSCAGGTGACCACGGCGGTGGCGCGCGGCGATCTGTCGCAGAAGATCGACGTGGAYGCCCGCGGSGAGATCCTGGAGCTGAAGAACACCATCAACACGATGGTCGATCAGCTCTCCGACTTCGCCGAACAGGTGACCCGGGTCGCCCGCGAGGTGGGTACGGAAGGCCGTCTTGGCGGGCAGGCGCGGGTGCCTGGTGTGGCGGGCGTCTGGCGCGATCTGACCGACTCGGTGAACAGCATGGCGGGCAATCTGACCGCCCAGGTGCGCAGCATCGCGCAGGTCGCCACGGCGGTGGCGCGCGGTGACCTGTCGCAGAAGATCGAGGTGGATGCGCGCGGCGAGATCCTGGAGCTCAAGAACACTCTGAACACCATGGTCGACCAGCTGTCSTCGTTCGCSGAKSAGGTCACSCGGGTGGCSCGYGAGGTGGGYACSGASGGCMWCCTCGGCGGSCAGGCRCGGGTGCCCGGTGTCGCGGGKACCTGGAASGAYCTCACCSAGTCCGTGAACGGCATGGCCGACAACCTGACCTCCCAGGTGCGCTCCATCGCCGAGGTGACCACGGCGGTCGCCAAGGGCGATCTGACGAAGAAGATCACGGTSGASGCCCGGGGCGAGATCCTGGAGCTCGTCATGACCGTGAACCTCGTCATGACCGTGAAC
>NZ_JBFRCY010001042.1:0-1091 GCF_052113305.1 Terriglobus sp. YAF25 | reverse complement strand
GGCTCGATCAGGTGAGCAAGATCGATGGCCTGGCGTATCTCGAAGATGGAGAGCTTCGCCAGACCCCGCCACGGGCACAGATCAAATGCCTGGACGATCAGCCATGGCCTGCGCGCAAGATGGTGAACATCCAGAAGTACGTCGATACCTGGCGTACACACCACGGCAAAGGTTCAGTTAACTTCATCACGGCACGCGGATGCGCCTACCGCTGCCAGTGGTGTAGCCATCAGGTCTATGGCAACACCCATCGTCGCCGCGATCCGCTGCTGGTGGTGGATGAGGTGGAGTGGCTGCTCTCCGAGTACCAGCCCGACATGATCTGGGTCTCGGACGATGTCTTCACCATCAACCACACCTGGTTACGCACGTATGCGGCGGAGATGAAGCGCCGTGGTCTTCGCATTCCGTTCGAGTGCATCTCCCGGGCCGACCGTCTGAACGAAGAGGCGATGGATCTGCTGGCAGAGTTAGGCTGCTTCCGCGTCTGGATCGGGTCGGAGAGCGGGTCGCAGCGCATTCTGGATTCCATGCAGCGCGGCGTGAAGTTGGACCAGGTGCAGCGCGCCGTAGAGTTGAGCAAGACCCGCGGCATCGAGAGCGGAATGTTCCTGATGTGGGGTTACGATGGCGAGGAGCTTGAAGATATCGAAGCCACCATTCAGCACGTGAGCCGGACGCAGCCGGATATCTTCTTCACAACCGTCTCGTATCCGATCAAAGGAACGCCCTACTACAAGAAGATCCAGGACGACCTGATTCAGCTTGCACCATGGGGCACGAGCTCCGACCGGGAGATCAAGATTCGCGGCCGCCACTCTCGCCGCTACTACAGCTTCGCCGACAAGCTGCTACGCAGTGAGGTCGCTCTCGCCCGGATGCGTGACTTCAAGGCTCCGGACGAACAGGAGGCCAGCCGCCTGGCGGAAGAGATACGCAATGCCCGCATCGGTCTGATGGACGCGGCCGCAGAGGTAGAGGCATGATCGCGGCGCACCCAGCCGGCCAGGCTTTCGACGCGATGGCCGACACGTATGACGATGATTTCACGCAGAGCCACATCGGGCAGGCGCAGCGCTCTGTCATCATGC
>NZ_JBFRCY010001041.1:0-1092 GCF_052113305.1 Terriglobus sp. YAF25 | reverse complement strand
ACTTCAACCAGCGGTAGGCCTGTTGGTTGAAAGCCATGAATCGGAGCAAGATGTCTTCCTTCCTGTTTCCAACGCACATAGACCCTATCCCCGTCTGAAACGAGTTCCGCGATCGTCAGTTTGTAGGTGCCGTAGGTGCGCAAAAACTCTTGAACATGAGCTGCATAATCCTCTGGCGTTCTCACGATCGTGGTTTCACCTTCTGATGTGAGCTGATGCGCCTGAACCAGCGGAGCAAAGAACTCGGAAGCTTTTGCCGGATCCCGCCCAGATCGAACGATATTGATAAACTGTTCGACGACCTCCCTTGGTGCATTCCGTTGAGTGGGCAGGGAGCGTTTGTCGCCCTGATGTTCAACTGCAAGACCGCGTACGAATACCATTCCTAGAAATAAAGCCGAGTAAAGCTTCATCAGTTCTCACCAATCAATCTGCTCGCTCAAAGCGCAGTAGGCCATCACAGTTGCAAAAGCGGCCTCCAGCAATGAGGCGTGAACCTCTCCATCGCCCGTTACGGCCGGACGCGGATGACAATCTTGCCGAATGCGCCGCGATAAAGATGATCGTAGGCTTCGAGCGCATCAGGGAAGGAGTAGACGGTGTCGATGACCGGTCGAATCTGGCTCTTCTCCAGTTCCTCATTCATTTCTTCGAACATCTTTCTCGATCCCGTTACCATTCCGCGGATGGTGACCTGTCTCTGCAACATCGGAAAGATTGGAATTTCTGAGGTGAAGCCATCAAGTATCCCGATCACAGCAATCTTTCCTCCGGGCCTGATTGTCTCGATCGATTGTCCCAGGCTTCTGCCCGCCGCGACCTCCAGAATCTGGTCGACTCCCTGTTGTTCGGTAACCTTCAGCGCTTCTTTGTGCCATTCGGGAGTTCGAACATAGTTGATGAGGTCCTTCGCTCCGAGTTGTTTCGCCCTTTCAAGCTTTTCGTCACTGCTTGAGGTGACAATTACTCGTGCACCGGCCGCCGCCGCCAGCTGCAAGCCAAAGATGGAAACGCCGCCAGTGCCTTGTACGAGAATAGTCTGGCTGGCCGTCAGCCCTCCGTTCTTCACCAGCGCATGCCATGCAGTGAGAG
>NZ_JBFRCY010001040.1:0-1094 GCF_052113305.1 Terriglobus sp. YAF25 | reverse complement strand
GGCGATGGCTCCCGGCCGCGATTTCTGGTGGCACGAGCTGACCGCGAAGGCGTCGCCGAACTGCCCGCCCGAATCCATGGATGCCGAGGATCCGCTGTTCATCCTCTATACCTCTGGAACAACCGGTAAGCCTAAGGGCCTGGTGCATACCACCGGCGGCTACGCGGTAGGCACATATCTGACCAGCAAATATGTCTTCGATCTGCAGGAAGATGATGTGTACTTCTGCACTGCCGATATCGGCTGGATTACGGGACACAGCTATGTGGTCTACGGACCGCTGCAGAATGGCGCCACCGTGCTGATGTATGAAGGCGCGCCTAACTGGCCGGAGCCGGACCGTTTCTGGCAGATTATCGATCGTCACAAGGTGACGATCTTCTATACCGCTCCCACGGCGATCCGCGCATTTATCAAGTGGGGCGACGAGTGGGTCCGCAAGTATTCGCTGGCTTCGCTGCGTCTGCTGGGTACAGTGGGCGAGCCCATCAATCCCGAGGCGTGGATGTGGTTCCACCGCGAGATCGGACATGAGCGCTGCCCCATTGCCGATACCTGGTGGCAGACCGAGACCGGAGTGCATATGATTGCGCCGATTCCAGGCGCGATTGCCGCGAAACCCGGATCGGCCACCGTGCCTTTCTTTGGTGTCGATGCCGCCGTTGTGACCAAGGAAGGCGAACCCGTGCCGGATGGCCACGGCGGTCTGCTGATCATTCGCAAGCCCTGGCCCTCGATGGCGCGCACCATCTACGGCAACCCGGAGCGTTATGTTGCCGCCTACTGGTCGGAGATTCCGGGAGCGTACTTTACCGGCGACGGTGCGCGGCGGGACGCGGATGGCTACTTCTGGCTGATGGGCCGTGTTGACGATGTCATCAACGTCAGCGGACATCGCCTGGGAACGGCGGAGATTGAGTCAGCGCTGGTTTCGCATCCTACTGTTGCGGAGGCCGCTGTCGTTGGCCGTCCGGACGAGCTCAAAGGCCAGGCGATCGCTGCGTTCGTCACGCTGGAAGAACACGTTACGGCGACGGAAGACCTGAAGCAGGAGCTGCGCAAGTGGGTTGCCAAGGAGATCGGCGCCCTGGCGC
>NZ_JBFRCY010001039.1:0-1095 GCF_052113305.1 Terriglobus sp. YAF25 | reverse complement strand
GGACGAGGCTCTGGCCTTCCATCAGGAGAGCGCAGATGGTCTCGACCAGCTCGTCACTGTACTTGGATGGACGTCCGGGCTTTGCCATTCGAGGAACTCCTGTTGGCGCCGGAGGGAAGAAGACCGGCCTGTTGCATCTCGGCCGTGACACGGTCAGAGAAGGTGGGCGGTGGTGTAGGTGTGTGAGCGACGTAGGGCCGGACCGTTCGGTTCTGGCAGCGATGTATCTGCTCGGCCTCTTCGGCGAAGCGTGCATTCAGTTCCGGGTCGACGGCCACGGGGCGGGGAATCTCAATCACCTGCCGGCAGCGTTTGCAGCGCAGTGCCTGCAGGGTGTCCATGCGTTCCAGCATTTGATGGGTTTGCTCCAATCGGTGTGGGTTGCCAGGCCTCCACCAGGGCTGCGTGATAGCGGGAGCCGGCTGCATTGAGGAAGGTCACGCTGGGTCCCATCACGGAGGAGAGGTCGTGCAGTTTGGCCTTCTCCGGTTCCACCAGCAGAAGGATGCTCTTGTAACGGTTGTTCACCCAGCGGGCGGCGCCGCAGTCGATCATCCATTTGGCCTGCTCGCGCGGGATGTGGGTGGAAGGAAGCGAGTTGGTTCTTTGACCGCGACGAAATACGGCCACGTCGCACGAGGGCGATGAGGAGACGGAGGTATTCATAAGAGTGTTGGTCGTCAAACCGAAGACTGGCGGTGACTTCCAGGTTGCCGGTGCGGTGTATCGCTCTCGGCTACCTCTTCAACATAAGACGGTTGTGGAGTGGGGACAAGCGGTTTCTGGTGGGTTACTAGCGGTGGTAGTAGGTGTGGTTTTGGGGGTGTTAAGAGGTGGATTTGTTGGGTCTTATGAGAATGAATTGTTTGGTTGAACGCGGGTGGGAGCAGCGGGGTCCCCGGCCAGCTTGCTGGCTGGGGTATTCAGCGGGCTTCAGCCCGCTGAATGGGCTACAAAGATGTCTGGCTTTAGCCCTAGGCCTTCTCTATGATTAAGGCGAAGAGCCCAGGGCTAAAGAGTCTGTGTGAGTGAGGGATCTTCTCTTTGTTGAGTGGGCCTTAGTTGCTGGATTTCTTTGTGGCGTCTGGAAGGAGT
>NZ_JBFRCY010001038.1:0-1095 GCF_052113305.1 Terriglobus sp. YAF25 | reverse complement strand
CCATCATGTAGTGACAGGTCGGTCCCACTTCCATCGGCTCCCTGGTGATATCCACATCTGCCAGTTCCAGGAACTGGTGATACATGCTGGGCAGCTTTCGCTTTACATAGTCGGCAGGCTTGTGAGAGATGTCGAGAAAGGCGCCTCCGTGCTCGGTGCCGCGATTCTCGCGCACTTCGGTATAGATCGAGCGTGCCACCACGTCGCGGGTAGAAAGTTCAAGTTTTTTGGGATCGTAGCGTTCCATGAAACGCTCGCCGTTCTTGTTACGGAGGATGCCACCCTCTCCGCGCACGGCTTCAGTCACCAGGATGCCTTGAACTCCCGGCGGCCAGACCATGCCAGTCGGATGGAACTGAACGAACTCCATGTCCATCAGATCGGCGCCGGCTTCATAGGCGAGCGCCATACCGTCACCGGTGTATTCCCAGGAGTTTGAGGTGATCTTCCAGGCCTTGCCGATGCCCCCCGTACAAATCACAACAGACTTCGCCCTGAACACGACGAAGCGGCCCTGTTCACGCCAATAGCCAAAAGCGCCCACGATGCGGTTGCCGTCTTTGAGCAGCCGTGTGATCGTGCACTCCATATATACGTCGATACCCAGGTGCACACCGCGGTCCTGCAAGGTGCGAATCATCTCCAGCCCGGTGCGGTCGCCGACGTGGCACAGCCGTTTAAACGTATGGCCGCCGAAGGCCCGTTGCAGGATGTCGCCGTTCTCGGTGCGATCAAACAGAGCTCCCCATTGTTCCAGTTCGCGCACGCGCTCAGGAGCTTCCTGAGCGTGGAGCTGCGCCATGCGCCAGTTGTTCAGGAATTTGCCGCCGCGCATTGTATCGCGAAAGTGCGCACGCCAGTCGTCGGATGTATCCACGTTGGCCATCGCTGCGGCAATACCGCCTTCGGCCATTACTGTGTGTGCTTTGCCGAGCAGGGACTTGCACACAATACCGACGCGGACGCCCTGGGCCAGGGCTTCAATTGCAGCGCGAAGACCAGCGCCGCCCGCGCCGATGATGAGCACGTCGTGTTCGTGAACTTCGTATCTTGAGGTCACAGCAGCCGAATATCCTTGAGCAGCCCCGCAGAGAC
>NZ_JBFRCY010001037.1:0-1096 GCF_052113305.1 Terriglobus sp. YAF25 | reverse complement strand
CACCTATATTGCATACGACCCAAAGACACGGGCCCCTATCTGCTTCGATCCACAGGCTGCACACACTGTGCTGCCTTATTACGAATTCAGAAACAAACTCGGGCTCGAAGGCAAGACGCCTGAGCAAATAGCAGAAGCGGTTCAGACGGCATACATAAACGGCAAGCTTCCTCAACGGCAAGGAGTGAGCTTCGCCTATATGTGGTCCGCGGATCAGATCCTCGGACCGAGCGGTCATTGGCATCCTCATATGATGGTTTTCGCTCCCTACTATGTGAATTCAATGATCGGCGGTAATGAGGACTCTAGCCATCTTCCGGCTGTGGGCGATGATTCAGGGACGCCATTCGCAGTCATCACGATCCCAGTGGATGAAACCTTAGCCGTCAAGTCGAAGCCATAACGTCTCTACCAGCTGACAGTTGTGTTGGACGACAAGGCAATACGCGAACAGCGTTACCTCACCGCAATCGCATCGCCGATTGAAATCGATCCTCGCCAATATTGCTTCATGCAAGGTTTGGTGAGGATACGCCATACGAAGTTTCAACTTTAGATAGGAGACAGAGAAATGAACCACGAACTGCAAGCCTTCCTCCGGCAATGGGAGCATGAGACAAAGGGCACGCTCTCACTGCTGCGTGCTTTGCCACTCGATCGCTACGAGCTCCGACCCGATGAGGGTGGCCGTTCCATGGGCGAGCTAGCTTGGCATCTTGCCGAGGTCGACGCCTTTGTCTCACTCGGCATTGAGCAACGAGAATTCAGATTCGATGTTAAGCCGGCACACATTGAGAGGCCCCGAGCGGTAGAAGCCTTAGCGCCTGGATTCGAAATCGTCCACCGAGATGCTGTGGCTCGTGTGAAACGACTGGAAACCATCAGTTTGGAGGAACAGATTCGATATGCAGATGGGACCACCTGGACGATTAGTGATCTGCTCTGGCGAAAGCTGTTGTTGCACAGCATCCATCACCGCGGTCAACTCACATTGATGTGCCGGCTCGCGGGAGGCACCCCTCCGGCACTTTTTGGAAGAACACGGGAGCAGTCCAAACCTGTTTCGGTATAGATATTTTTTCGCCCCTTCATGCGG
>NZ_JBFRCY010001036.1:0-1097 GCF_052113305.1 Terriglobus sp. YAF25 | reverse complement strand
GCAGGTGACCATATTCATCTGCGAAAAAGGAGGATCTGCTGCCAGGTTATGCCGTGCGAACACGCACATGTCCCGCACGGATTTATCGACACGATAGCCGCCTTCTACCTTGACGAAAAAGCGGCGCAAGCGATCAGGCGACATCTGCTCTGCGATATTTTGCCGGTACAGACCTGCACGTGCTTTCTGTATTCCTTTTTCGTTCAGATCGGTTCCGAAGATCTGAACCTGATATCTCGCAGCTCTTTCCCCTAAGAACTCGCAGAGAGCCATCGCCAGAGAGTAGGTTTCCTCTCCAGTGGAACATCCCGATACCCAAATCCGAATGGATCCCTTACGTGGAACGTCCCTAAGAATGGCAGGAAAGACCTCAGTCTTAAGGGCTTCGAAGACTTCGGGATCCCGAAAGAAGCTTGTCACCGGAATCAGGACATCGTCGTAAAGTGTTACGCATTCTTCCGGATGCTCCGTGAGATGTTTCGCGTATTCGCTTATAGAGTTCAGCCTCAGGATGGCAGCACGGCGTAAAGCCCGCCTCCAGATTGTGCTGGGCTTATACTCACTAAAATTGACTGCGGTGACCTTCTGCAACTCTTCAATAATGGTTGCGAATTCGTCGCTCTGGTGTGCGGAACCAGGCAAGGTATCTTCTTCAGGTACTGCATTCACAACCGCATCTTCGTACTCCTGATAAGCAGGTCCCTGAATGCGTAGCAGTTCTTTTGCAATCTCTTGGGGCGGTAATACAAAATCGACACATCCTGACTCGATGGCGCTGCTTGGCATCGCGGGATATTCGGCCGTCTCGGGAGCTTGCGCGAACGTAATTCCGCCTTCGGCCCTAATGCTGGTTAGACCCATTGTTCCGTCAGCACCGGCTCCGGAAAGGATAATGCCGATGGCATGTTCCTTTAGCTCTTCAGCTAATGAGCGCATGAGATGATCGATCGGCAGGTGCTTACCCGGTCCGGACGGTTGTGGCGTAAGGATGAATCTGCCGGCAGAAACTGTGGAAAGCATGCCTGGCGGAGTTACGTAGACATGGCCCGGTTCTATCCTCGTATCCTGCTCGATCTCGTAGACCGGAAGATCTGTCT
>NZ_JBFRCY010001035.1:0-1107 GCF_052113305.1 Terriglobus sp. YAF25 | reverse complement strand
GTTCTCAGTGTGTGACGGCAAGAAGATGGCCATCGTCGATTTCACCTCGGGCAAGCTGCTTGGCCTCGCATCGATCGGAGATTCGCCCGATGCCGCCGGCTTCGATGCCAAGACCGGTTTTGCCTTTTCTTCGAATGGCGAGGGCTCTCTGAGCGTTGTTGATACCGGTAAGGCGGGCTTCCCCACCGTCCAGACACTAGCGACGGCGCGCGGCGCAAGGACCATGGCCTTTGATGCCGCCACGGGGAAGGTCTTCCTCGGCGCCGCCAAGTACAGCCCGGCGCCTGCTCCGACGGCTGCCACACCTCGTCCTCGTCCAACAGTCCTTCCGGACAGCTTCGAAATCATTGTTGTCAGTCGTTAGGGTCGTAAGCCTCTAAAGCGCTCTCACCCCATCCAAAGGAGGTCCCGCCAGGCGGGGCCTCCTTTCTACTTTTCCGGGAATCCTAACCCCGTAAGAACCTGCCTCTGTCCCGGCGCCGTACAACTTCTAAATTGCGTTAGGCTTCAGACGCCAACTCTGGTATTCTCAACGATTCCCCCGGATTTTATGCCTGAGCAGCGAGCCAAAGCCCATCACCGCAACCGAGTCATCGGTACACTTCGCGACGAGATCGCCATCATGATTGAAGGCGAACTCTCCGACCCACGCATCGGTCTCTGTCACGTCACCGAGGTTGTACTTGCCCCCGGCGGCAAGTCGGCCCGTGTCTTTGTCTCCGTCGAAGGCGATGAAGCCACCGAGATTTCCACCCGTGAAGGCCTGATGGCCGCACGGGCGTACATCCGTTCCGAGGTACGCGAACGGATGGGCGTACGACAGATTCCCGAACTTAGCTTCGTTATTGACCGCTCCGAAAAGCTCACCGCCCGGGTAGATGAGCTGCTCACACGCACCAGGAAACGTGAGCGAAAGGCGGCTCAGTGACCTATTTTGCCGCCACTTCAGAGCTGTTAAATTACATCCGCAGTCGGCAGCATTTCCTGATCACTTCGCACGCACGCCCCGACGGCGACGCCATCGGTTAGAGCTGTTAAATTACATCCGCAGTCGGCAGCATTTCCTGATCACTTCGCACGCACGCCCCGACGGCGACGCCATCGGTT
>NZ_JBFRCY010001034.1:0-1113 GCF_052113305.1 Terriglobus sp. YAF25 | reverse complement strand
GAGTGGAGCCACAGCTGGTTGCTCAGCGCGCGGGCAACAGTGTCTCGCCGCTGTTTCAAGGGCTACGCGAAGTTACTGCGGAACGGCGGCGACACAGCAAACGCCAAGATCTCCGCCTGCCTAGGACGGCATCGGCTCCCATCTTGAGTCCGTCACGCTGGTCCGGCGCTGCTAGGAGAGACCACAGAGCATTCCGTCGAAGCGTCGAACTACCTGACACAAACGCTCAACGATCCCTGGCTGCGTCCACGCGGCCAGGGATCGACATCATGGACCGAGAAAGAATTAAGGATCCTTGGCATGGATTTATCCTGAACACTTAGGGATTTTCAGCGATCGACGTAAAGATGAGATTGGTCCAACCAAGCGGAGCCATAAACACTCACGTCAACCCTTTCCGGCAATTTCTCAACGCCAACAACCTTCCCAATTCCTCGCAGACCGACATGGCTCAGATTCGGTAGGTCAGCGAGCGGGGAAAGGTCCACAACACCTCCTGAGGCGTGACGCCCACCTATGTAAAGATTAGACAAATCGGGAAAATGATTACGCAATTTCGACAGGCTCAGTGTTGAAGCGAGGCGATAAGTCAGTAATACCTGAGTCACGCCCGGCATACTAAAAGACTCCGGCAAATGGGCGAGAGAATACCCGGCTGTCGCAAGACTTCGAAGATTCCCTAGTGAGCCTATATCTTCCCATTCGGCGACGGTTTGAGGGCTATTATGAAGCCCGAGCGTCAAATATTGCAGGTCGGGCCAGCGATAGATCTCCCGAAGCCAACCTCGCGGAAGTGGCACGCCAGGCAGGTGTAGGTCGCGAAGCGGAGCACCTTGCGGGAGGTTCATCAACCCACGAGGCAAATATGATGGACTTCCCACATAAAGATATTCAAGCGAGGACAGCTCGCCAAGCGCTTCAAGATTTCCGATCTTATCCAGGCCGCTGAAGGTAAGATGACGTAGCGAGAGCCCGGCAATGGAAGATAGGCTAGATAATTCCGCACAGCCCGAAAGAGTCAAATGGTGCAGCATAGGGAAATTCTGCAGGCTGTCCAAGGTCTGAATCCTCGAGTTACCGCGAATCCGTAAATGCGTGAGACGATCCGCACCC
>NZ_JBFRCY010001033.1:0-1121 GCF_052113305.1 Terriglobus sp. YAF25 | reverse complement strand
GGAGTGACCAGCTCACGCAAGCGGGAGTTTGCTCCGTCGCCACCGATGGCGATGTCGGCCAGTGCTGTCTTTCCGCCTGCGAAGCGTAACAAGACCTGCTCGCCCTGAATCTCTGAAGAGTCCAGCTTGCAGTCCCACTGCACCGTATCAGGCTCAAGCGAGTCGAGCAGAAGATCGCGCAGAGGACCACGTTCGATCTCAGGACGTTTCCCCGGACCGGACATCCGGCGAGAGTGATCGTGAAGAACCGTACCGTTTTCATCGGTAAGGCGAAGGTTGTTGAGGTCTGGTCGATGGTTCGCCCAGAAGGCGTCTGTCAGGCCGGCGGCTTCCAGCGCTGCCAGTCCAGAGTCTTCGTGGAGGTCCAACGCGCTGCCCTGGACTCGTGCACTGCGGCTTTGGTCACGCTCGTACACTGACACCCGCGCACCGCTTTGCTGTAGCAGCCGTGCGAGGGTAAGGCCGCCTGGTCCTCCGCCGACAATGGCGACCTTCTTTCCACAAATAGCGTTCATATTGATCGTCCCGGTCCTTCAGCCTGAATCAAGTGCCACGTTGCCTGGAGAATTTTTCCTGTAGGTGCAGTGTGTAGGGCTTCCGCATCTATGGGCGTTTTCCGCAATGAAAACGCCACTGCAAGCCCCTTTCGGAATACCCAGGAACAGGGAAAACGCTCTAATGTACTGATTTGGCTCACAGGATCTGATGAACTGCTGCAACGCAAGGAGCGGAATTAATTCGCTTACCCTTCCTTGACGGAACAGAACCAGGAGATCAGTCTTGTTCCTTGTACCGGATTAGCATTCGTCCAAGCGCTTGAAGCACACTCCTAAGATCCGAAGATTGCTGACGAAAAGCCGACTTCCCGGTACTTAATACGGCCGGCCAGATTTTTCCAGTCCTTTGGCTGAGGCTTTAAGGTCGGCGGCTCGGAGTAGGATCAGTCTGTTCACACATAGTTATGAGGCGGAACTGATCTTCCGGACTTGCAATGGAGGTTGTGATGTCGAATGGCGAGCTGTTTGATTTAAAGGGCAAAGTGGCTGTCGTTACCGGCGGTAACGGTGGTCTCGGTCGCGGAATCGCTTTGGGACTAGCCAGGGCGGGTGCCGCTGTTGCAG
>NZ_JBFRCY010001032.1:0-1124 GCF_052113305.1 Terriglobus sp. YAF25 | reverse complement strand
GAAGGAGAAGGAACTCGTGTAGCGCCCTCCCGCGCCAAGAAGCCGCGGGTGAAAATGCCGCTTGTAATCGTTGCCAATTCACCCGACAAAGATGCTGCCCTGGCTGGGCTCGACCGATGGAAGACCAGGCATGCAGAAGCAGCCAGCCACCTGGAGCCGGATGACATACTCGTTGATTCAATGCGCGGGCGCTCGTCTACATGGACAAGGGTTCGGGTGAATCTCCGTCATGTGCCTGAAGCGATGCGACCGGTTCAGGAGACGCCAGATCCGGATGACGACCCGACTCGCAAGGCCGGCAGATCGCGGCGGCAGGCGGCAAAGAGCTGATTCATTGATTCTCTGAAAAGATTGCCTTCAACTCTTCCGGTGGCACGACCTCAAGTTGTTCGTACGTGCACCCCTCCGGCTTCTTATCAAAACGCCAGCGGCGAAACTGCGCCATATGACGAAAGCGGCCGCTCTGCATATGCTCATAGGCCACTTCAGCCACAAGCTCCAGTCGGAGAGGCTCCCAGGAAAGATCTTTGCCCTGGCTCCAGCGGCTCTGGCCTCCGGGCCGGCGATGTGCGCCCTCGCTATCTTCCGTCACGTCGTCCAACCGCCCTTTCCAGGGATGATTCGCGAGAGCATCTTTCTGATAGGGCTTCAGGAACTCGACGAGCTCATATCTTTTTTCGAGAGGAAAGCTCCCGCAAACTCCGACATGTTGTAGTAAGCCGGAATTGTCATAGAGACCCAGCAGCAGGGAACCGACAGCAGGACGATCGCCTTTGCGATACCAGCGAAACCCGGCAACAACGCAATCGCAGTCGCGTTCATGTTTCACCTTAAACATGGTCCGCTTGTCGGACTGGTAGGTGCTGTCCTTTGCTTTGGCGATGACGCCATCGAAGCCGGCGCCCTCGAAACGCTGGAACCAGTCACGCGCTAGGTGCAAATCGTCTGTTGCCGGTGTGAGATGAATCGGTGGCTTCGCCTTGGACAACAACGATTGCAGCTTAGCCCGTCGTTGATGAAATGCCGTTCCTCTCCAATCGTGATTGTCTTCGGCCAGCAGATCAAAAAACACGATTGAGGCGGGTGTCTGCTGGCTAAGCAGCTTGACTCGTGATGCCGCTGGA
>NZ_JBFRCY010001031.1:0-2708 GCF_052113305.1 Terriglobus sp. YAF25 | reverse complement strand
CGCCTGGTGGGGGAAAAGTCTGCAAAGGATTGCACGTTACCTGCGGTTGCGTGAGGAATTTCGATTCCTTCGCCCCTCCAGAGTGCAGTTTTCGTGGCATAGCGATTGCTTCGTTACTGCCATAGCAGCTTGCTGCATGTCTCCGCCGGTTCTTTGAAGGAGAGGACGAGATGACTACGTACAAATTAAAAAATCAAGCTGTAGCACTCCTGGTTGTAATGCTGCCGTTATCTTTTGTCGGACAGACTTCCAAACACAAGACGCCCTCTCCGCTGGAGATCGCGAAGAACTCAATGCCGTTACACCTTACACGTGAAACAGCCTCGCTAGCGATGAAAACCAAAGCAGCAGCGATAGCCTGCACAAAGCGCTGTACAGCACAAAGTACACCGGAGCTCTGTCTTCTGTTCTCAGCGTGAACACGGCGGCGCCGAGTGCGCAGAAGCGCCATCTTCAGATGGACATGGGGTATGCCGGTGTGGGCGCGATCTTCAGTCATTCTCTTGGAAAGAAGGCTGCATTCCTCACACAGTATCGCCGCAGCGTGATCAACTACTTTACCGATGACATCGGTATCGGCGGTGCGCCGATTTACTCCGGAACACTGGCTCGTGTAGACACGCATCCGACCGGAAAGGACACGGTCTTCGGCCTGTATATCGGTGGCAATGACAAGATCGCCCTCCGTCCAAATCTGCAGGACAACGAAGACCCGGGTTACATCAGCACGACGTACACAGGGAATCGCGGTATCTATGCCGCGACGTGGAACCACATTGTCTCCGGCAGCACGCTGCTGACAAGCCAGGTGAGCTACGCTTCATCGCACACCACGACCTCGCAGATGAACGCCATGCAGAACAACGCTCCGGTGTACAGCGATGACCTGAAGGAAGGGCTCAGCAACGGCCGTTTTGAATGGCTCTCTGACAGACGCAGAGCAACAGCAGTATCGCCGCAGGCCAGTGTGATGGTGCAGCTTACCAAGAGCGTGCGCTTCTTCGGCGGAGTTGCGAACTATAGCCAACAGGTGCCGCTGCCCACCGTGCTGGGTATCGCATCGAACCGCACTCTGAAGCCGATCTCCGATGTGCAGTATCAGGCAACGGTGGTCTACGAGACTGAGCGTGGAGACCGCTTCAGCATCGGCGGATATCACAAGGTGTACTCGATGTATCCGGTATCGGAGGAGCATCCGACGCTCAGCCTGGCCAACATTGTGGATACCTTCGGACAGCCCTTCCTGTATATGCCGATGGTCAGCAAAGGATCGGGTATCTCCAATGGCGTTGAGGTCGAATTCAACTCGAGCTTCAACCGCAAACTGTTCGTTCGCACCAACGTGGGCCTGGGACGTTCGTTCGCGACGGCTCTGGATGGCGTCTCGCGTCGCACCAACTATGACATGCCTCTGCGGACTAACCTGATCGCCGGTGTCCGCATGGGCAAGAAGCAGGTCTTCACGACCCGCTACTCCTCGCACACCGGTACGCCGTACACACCGTACCTGGTGATGCAGTCGCAGCTCCAGCAGCGGCCGATCTATGACGTCACCAGTGTCAACACTGCACGTGGCACTGACATCGAACACGCACTGGAGCGWTTTCCCTGTTGCTCGAACCCGCGTGAGATGACGGATATCTATGGTTCAGGCGAGAATGGAGTCGCTCCAATATTCCCGTCGGAGGATTTCCGGAATGAAGCGCAATTCCTTGCTCGTCCTCGCGTCAGCCATGGCTCTTGTTACCTCTGGCGCTGTAGCCCAGCAGATTCGTACCGGCCAGCAGGCCTGGGCCGGCTATGCCGATGAGAAACCCGGTCAGCGCTGGAAGATCACCGTCGCCGATCTGCCGGAGCCGAATGAAGCCGAGGCGGTGGGGAATGGACCGCATCTCGTGGACCGTCCGCAGAATGCCTGGCCGCAGGCGCCCGCGGGATACAAGGTGGAGATCTACGCTCAGGGATTTGATATCCCGCGCCTGATGCGTACGGCCCCCAATGGAGATGTGTTTCTGGCGGACACCGGTGCCGGCACGATCAAGGTGATGCGTGGCGTAGGTGCTGATGGCAAAGCCGTGACGGTAGAAACCTTTGCCAGCGGACTCGATCGCCCGTTCGGAATTGCCTTCTATCCGCTGGGGCCAAATCCTCAGTATGTCTACGTGGCCACGACAAAGTCGCTCTATCGCTATGCGTACAAGAATGGCGATCTAAAGGCCGCGGATAAGGGCGAGCAGTTGATTGAAAAGCTCTATCCGATGGCTCCCGGTAGCGGGCATTCCACGCGCGATGTGGTCTTCTCGAAGGACGGAAAGCGGATGTTCATCTCCGTGGGCTCAGGCTCGAACGTAGATGACATGGATACGCATCCCCAGGAAGAGCATCGTGCCGATGTGCTGGAGTTCACACCAGACGGTAAGTTCGTGAAGGTGTATGCCGCAGGCATTCGTAATTGCGTGGGTGAGGCCATCAATCCCACGACGGGCGAGCTATGGTGCTCGACCAACGAACGCGACAACCTCGGCAACAACCTGGTGCCGGACTACATCACCAGCGTCAAGGAAGACGGTTTCTATGGCTGGCCCTGGTTTTACATGGGCGGTCATCAGGATCCTCGCCACAAAGGCAAGCATCCGGAGTTGAAGTCGAAGGTCATGACGCCGGACGTTCTGGTGCAGCCACATATGGGATCGCTGCAACTGATGTTC
>NZ_JBFRCY010001030.1:0-1130 GCF_052113305.1 Terriglobus sp. YAF25 | reverse complement strand
GGCCGGTGTTGCTCAACGTTCCGCTCTCACCGAACAGGCGCGCGGTCAGTGTGAAGTCCCCCGTGACCTGCTGATAGGCATAGTGCAGCGAATCAGCGGCGCCTCCGATCCCGCTTCCCTGACCGGTGACCACGAACGTGTTGTTCGCTGCCGTGGCATACTGCGCACTGCCAGGAACCTGCACGACGCCGATGTCCGCATCCAACCAACCTGTCGGCAACGATCCCGCACTCATGGGAGTAGCACTGGCAGAGGTTGATGTCGCGCTGGCTCCTGATTGGTTGACCGCCTGCACCTCATAGGAATAGGCCGTGCCATTAGTCACGCTCGCGTCTATGTACTGCGGCATTGTGGTTTGTGTAAGGCTGGCAAGCACGGTGTACGACACGCCGTCCGTRGAACGCAGAACGTTGTAGCCATTCGCAGTCGCTGTCGTCGACCAGTTCAGGAAGACCTGGCCTACGCTGGCTGTCGCGGTTAGACCGGTTGGTGCAGCAGGTATAGGCGACGGAGGATACGCCGACGCCGAAGCATTCAAAGTGAAGGTCAGTGTGCCATACCCGAAGTGATCGATGCTGCCATGCTCCGGCCGTTGCAACTGAGCCATCGCCTGCGTGTTGGGCGTACTTACTCCCTGAAGAACGTTGTAGTGGTTATAGAGCAGCTCCCACACTGGACGATCGCTCAGACGGTCACGTCCGTTGGTGGAGGGGTAGTACTGCAGCACATTGTCGCTGTTGTTGTAGGACGTATATGGCACAGTCTGGTTCATGTTGTACAGCGACACATATTCAGCTCCAGCCAGAAGACGGTTATTGCTGTAGCTGAAGAGATCGACACCCTGGTTCCATGCTGTCTGCGCCGCGTAGCCAAGCAAGCCTACACCAAGCTGAGCATGTTCCTGGTCGCGGCCCGCCTCCTGCCACTGGCCCAGTGCTCCATCGTTATAGAGCGTCCAGACGGCGTGATTGATCGCGCCGTTCCCTGCTCCATTCTGATAGTAGGCAACGCCCTGGTTGAACCAGTCGGTGTTGTCATTGAGCACGCCCATGGCGATCAGGGCGCCAATATTGCATGCATCCCAGTTCGCCCAGTAGTGATCGATGGTCGCACCATTATGTCTGGTGAGG
>NZ_JBFRCY010001029.1:0-1131 GCF_052113305.1 Terriglobus sp. YAF25 | reverse complement strand
GCCTGGCAACAACCCTTCTATCCGATTCCACTGAGCATCGGTCAGCTCGTAGCGCAATACTCCCATGCAAAAACTGCAACAAAAACTCTCCCGCAGCGGAAGTGAATATGTCGATACGCCCTAGCAACCAGGAACCAGCAACTAGTCCAGCCTCACCAGATACGCCTGCGCATTCGGTTCATTGGGATGAATGCCCTCCGCCACCTCGGTTGCGTGCGCCTTATCCATCACTGCGGGATTGATGCGCACCCAGTGCCCGGTCGGTCCTGGGAACTCGATCACCTTGGCCGTGTGATAGCGGCGCTGCATCTGGTCTTTCAACTTCAATGAGTTCTTTTCCTCGGTAAAGGCGCCGACCTGCACGCACCACTTACCGGAGACCGCTGCATTCGCTGTCTGCTGCAACACGTCGATCCTTACCTTTGCCACACCTGCGCGATAGACCCCTGTAGCCTTGGCCGCGGCCATCGACAGGTCCAGGACACGCCCCTGCACGAAGGGTCCGCGATCGGTGATCTTCACCACCGCAGACTGGTTCGTCTGCAGATTGGTCACGCGAACGACGGTGCCCATGGGAAGCGTGCGATGCGCGGCCGTCATGGCGTTCTGGTCATACGGCAGGCCGTTCGCCGCATTGCGGTTGTGATACGGCGGGCCGTACCAGCTCGACATACCCACCTCGGTCGAATACACCTTATCGCCGTAATCAGGCTGTGGCTCCTGCGACTGCCCGGTGCCTAGTCCCGGCACCGGCCGGACCGGCGGATAGTTCCCTGCCGAGGTGCGCGGATCGCGGGTAACCGGTGGAGGAGGCGTACGGCGCGCTACACGCACCTTCTTGTGATGACATCCGGTCAACACCAGGGCGAGCACGACCATAACGCCTGCGGCAATGGAGCGGCTGCGGATCAACGGCGAGGCGTCCTCTCATCCAGCTTCTGCGCCACCTGCCGAAGTTTCTCCGCAGCTTTGCGCAGCGCCTCAGCGCCCTGCATCCGCGCCTCGGGCACCACCTCGTCGTTGACGTAATCGATGGCTTTGCGGAGTTCGGCCTCCATGCGGTCTACAGCTTCATGAATGCGATCATTCCAATCATTCGCCATGGCGTAGCTCTTCGCCATGGCGTAGCTC
>NZ_JBFRCY010001028.1:0-1131 GCF_052113305.1 Terriglobus sp. YAF25 | reverse complement strand
AACCAATACCGGCACCCAGGTCCAGTATGAAGGAACCACCAACGCGGAGGGTTATTACACCATTCCGTTCGTCGCTCCTGGAACCTATGACATTACCGTAGAGCAATCGGGCTTTGCGAAGACGGTCAGCAAGGGTGCGATCGTCATCCTGAACCAGTCCGCCCGTACGGACATTACGTTGAAGGTCGGCGATGTCGCGAGCGTGGTTCAGGTCACCGCCGACACGCCGGCACTCTCCACCGACGATGCGCTGATCGGTGACACCGTGGAGCGGGCAAAGGTAGAGAACCTGCCGATGAACACCCGCCGCGTAATGGACCTGGCGACGACGGCTTCGAACGTGATCATCGGACCGAAGACATCGTTTACCGGTGTGCCTCCGGGCGCTAATTACATCGGCGCCGGAACGCGTGAGGTGGCCAACTCGCTGACGCTCGACGGTATCACGATCATGAACTCGCTGATCTCGTCGTCTCCTGTGACACCGAATCCTGATGCTATCTCGGCGGTTCAGGTACAGAGCGGTAACTATACCGCGCAGTATGGCGCCTATATGGGCATCCACATCAACTCGGATACGAAGTCCGGTACAAATTCGATTCACGGCACGGTATATGACTATCTCCAGAACGACTACTTCAATGCAAAGCCCTGGCTTGCTGCGAAGGGATTGCGTACGCCGTTCATGCGCTTCAATCAGTTCGGTGGTGTGGTCAGCGGACCTGTGGTGATTCCGTTCCTCTACAACGGCCGCGATAAGACCTTCTTCACGGGGTCATATGAAGGCCTGCGTCAGTATCAGCAGATCTCCAGCGTTACAACGGTTCCCACACTGAAGATGCGCACGGGAGATTTTTCTGAGTTGCTTCCCAGCCTTCAGCTCTATAACCCGACGAACCGTACGACGCCTTACGCGAACAATCAGCTTCCCGTGTCTGCGGTTGCGGCAAAGCTGATGCAGTATTATCCGAATCCTACGAATTCGGCGCTCACCAACAACTTCAATAGCTATGTGCCTCTCACCATTGAGCAGAACCAGACGCTCAACCGTGTTGATCACAATATCGGCCAGAACGTCCGTCTGTTTGGCCGCTTCCTCTGGCAGAAGTTGACCTATGTCAATGGCAACGC
>NZ_JBFRCY010001027.1:0-1140 GCF_052113305.1 Terriglobus sp. YAF25 | reverse complement strand
GTTCCAGCAGGGTGCTGTCGACATTGGATGTACTGGCGAAACGGAGGAACAGGGCGGATTCGCGCGAATCTGCGGTTACCGCTTCGACGATCAGGCGGGTGTCACGTGCCCTTTCGGGCGGGCGGCTGACCGGGGCGTRGCTGACCGGATGCACCGGAGCCGGGTTCCCCTGCGGCGTGGATAGCAGCACGGCGAGCTCATCGAGGGATACCCGCAGAGCTGTGGCGAGTTTGGCGCGCATCCAGGGCTGTGGGGTGCTTCGGCCACTCTCCCAGCGGCCGACGGAGGTGCGGTCGACTCCGAGTGCTTCCGCCAGGGACTCCTGGGTGTGGCCGACTGCCTCCCTCCGCTGGATGAAGTGGCGCCTCCTTGATGCCATCTGCGTCCTTCTCCCTGTATCCCAACGTTTTCGCGTGGATAACGAACCAGGTCACGCCCGGGGTTGCAGCATGAATGCCTCATGGCTGCGTCAATTTTGCTCTGGTTCTGGCAGGTTGAAAGGGGTTCTGTGGAGATCCCCGCCGAGCACGAGCTCGGCCATGACCTTGGCTGCTGAGAGGTCCACATTCATGCTTGCGATCAGTCACTGCCGCGACAGCCGG
This sequence comes from Terriglobus sp. YAF25, assembly GCF_052113305.1. Classification (NCBI taxonomy): domain Bacteria; kingdom Pseudomonadati; phylum Acidobacteriota; class Terriglobia; order Terriglobales; family Acidobacteriaceae; genus Terriglobus; species Terriglobus sp. YAF25. The sequence goes on along the minus strand of NZ_JBFRCY010001027.1, from coordinate 538 downwards.
TGTCTCGCCCCGCGTACCAGGGTGGTGAACCCATGATGACTGGTGCGTCCGCCGACCACCAGGCGGTATTCATCCGGCAGGTCTTTCACGTCGAAGATGGCGACAACGCGGTACGGGACGCCAGGGAGCGGATCGCAGCCATCGCCGCTGCATGGCGGGTGCCCCTGAGCCGCGCCGCTCTCGGCGACGTGAAGCTCTGCGCCACGGAGATCATCACGAACGCGCTGACTCATGCGGGCGGTGAGTGCTGGGTCACGGCCGAGTGGACCGGCAGCCACCTCGAAGTCGCGGTGCGCGACCGCTCCCTCCGGCCGCCAGTGGTAGTCCCYTTTGCACATGAGAGGGAGTCCGGGTGAGGACTCGCCATCGTTGAAGCGCTCTCCTACTCGTGGGGCTGGAAGCCGTGTGGGATGGGCAAGGAGGTCCACTTCCTTGTCGTGGCTGATGCCGAATGGGCCGCCCGCAAGCGGTCACGTTCGTCTTCGCGCTCTCCCGACTCCTCAGCACGGATAGCTGGCCGGGGTCCAACTGCTTGCGC
>NZ_JBFRCY010001026.1:0-1143 GCF_052113305.1 Terriglobus sp. YAF25 | reverse complement strand
GAGTTCCCATTGATCGCTCCTTTGCCCATCTGCGTATTGAAGAACGGGATTCCAAGCAGTCGGATCGCAGCAGAAAGACCTGCCGTCTGCCCTGGGCGGTTCGCTCCACCGCCAATCACAATCAATGGGTGACACGCCCGCGAGATCGCAGCCGCGGCCTGCGCGATGGAGACTGCGGAGGCGACCGAGAGATAAAGGGGACTCGGTGAGACAAAGTGAGGCACGGGAACGACCGTGGCAGCAATGTCTTCCGGCAGCTCAAGGTGAACGGGGCCCGGCCTCTCCGACTGCGCAGTACGAAACGCGTCTCGGACAAGGGTCGGTATGTTGCTGGCATCGATAATTTGAGATGCCGATTTCGCTAAAGGCCGCATCATGGCAACCGTATCCACGATTTGAAAGCGCGCTTGCCTACGGTGAAAGATCGACTTCTGACCCGTGATCATAAGCATCGGCATTCCGCCAAGCGACGCATAGGCGGCGGCCGTGACAAGATTTGTGGCTCCGGGGCCAAGAGTGCTTAAGCAGACTCCAGGTTTCCCAGTCAGCCGACCATAGGTGGATGCCATGAATCCCGCGACTTGCTCATGGCGGGTCACGATGAATTTTATGGACGAAGTGCGAATCGCCTCCAACAGAGCCAGATTCTCTTCCCCAGGAACACCGAAGACATACTCAACTCCTTCAAGTTCCAAAGCTCGCACAAGCAGCTCTGCACCGGTCTGCGGCTTTACTGGTGGCACAATTGCTTCAATTGCCGCCACTGTTGACCTCCTGTCCTTCACACTCGCTCCAGGAAAGCCTCAGCCCTCTCTTGCTCGGTACAAAGAGTTGGGGGACTGAGGCAGATATGCTCACGGATCTCTGCGCCAGGGTTCTCTGCTATTCACACTCGCGGTTAGCTCGCCGGGCCAAAGAGTTTGCTCTTCGAAGGCAGTTGCTCCTTCATCTCGTCGCGGACTTGATCGGCGATCTTGGCAAGCGCGGCTTTATCGTCACCAGGTTTGTAGTTGAAGACGACACCGAGCGCCCCTATGGTTTTACCGGATGCATCCAGCAAGATCAGTTCGTCTTCAAAATGTTTGCCTGTGGAGTTGAGCTCGAGGTTGCTCTTGCCGGTCCGGATGCAGCGAAGATCATCGT
>NZ_JBFRCY010001025.1:0-1528 GCF_052113305.1 Terriglobus sp. YAF25 | reverse complement strand
ATGGAATACCGTTTGAGACAGGTCCGCTGCCGGTGTGCAGAAGAATCTGACCCGATTTTGCATTCCGTCCAAGTTGGAAAGAGATCTTATCCTCGGACCAGACCGGATAGGATACAGCCGCTACGTCACCTATCGTGACGTAGCTTGTGCCTCTCGACGATCCAAAGCCGGAGCCGTAGATCGTAACAAAGGCTCCTTGATCGTTTTGGCCTCCCGCGACTGGGCCGCTGAGCAGATCGCTGAAAAAAATCCTGGGAACAGGCGTGCGCGTTTGGCTGTCACCGGGTAGGGCGCGGATGAACAAGGCCAGCAGGATAAACAGAGTTCTAGTGCCAGGTCGCATGGCTCGGACGCCAGAAGAGAGTGTGTGCAAGGCTGTTTTCTGTCAGAAGTGGATGCGTGCACGTATGGGAAGCGAGCATGTGACCCTGCTTTGCAAGAGAGCGCATTTCCTCCCATGTCATAAGCCGCTCATACGGATCGCTGGCGATGCGATCGAGAGCCGGGTCCAATCTAAAGAGCGCTTCATCAACCCGCTCAAGAATCTCTGCCGCGCTGAACTGCTTCAGCCATGACAAGACCTTCTCCTCGGAGCCCGACACGATCTCCGGGCGGGGGCGATTGTTTGACTGGACATGGAAGCTCTCCAGGAAGCTCTTCCAGAGATCGCTACGGTGCGCCTGCTGGGTCAGACGGTGCAGCCAAAGCACATGTTCGGGCCAGAACGGATGGGAACATCCTGCATAGGCTGTCACAACGAAGAAACATGCCTTGATATTGAAAGCGGCCAGGTACGGAGCAGCCACCTCATAGTTATCGGCCCAGCCGTCATCAAAGGTCACGAGGACCTGAGGACGCTCGCTACGCACGCGTGCGTGTGACAGATCAGTGGGGGCAATGATATCGGTCTCAGCACGAAGGTACTGCAGCAACGCTCGAAAACCGCTTTCGCGGAGCACCATGCCGCGAGGCGACCGGCATTGATGCATCTGGCCGTCCGGGATGATTCGGTGCAGCATCAGCACAATAACGCCGTGCTTTCTTGCAATATTGCTGCGTGCCGCCTGAAGCTGGCCGCATGCATCAAGCGTCTGGATCCTGATCTGACGCAGGACGGTTCTCAGGGGCGCACCGCCGTTATAGTTTCTCTCACTGTGCACGCGATACCTCCCGTTCTGGTCTCCACGAGACGTAACGTTCACCCCGCACAAACTGGACGATAGCTGCGAGCGCCGCGGCATTCACAATACAAAAGTAGAGAGGAAGTGCGAGAGGCCTGGCCAGCTTCTGTACGGGAACGAGAGCTGTAAGCATGGCGACGGCATAGACGAGTGCCTGCGCAACGAAGATCAACCGATAAAGAGAGATCTGGATCAGAAGAGATGAGGATAGAAACGTACCCAGGAGGAAGAGGGGGACACTGTATCGGAGCAACTTATGCGAATACAGCTGCAGCGCGATCCACGGGTATTTCCAAGGCAAGAGAAGCGAGCCTACGCTGCTGATCCCATGTAGCGCTCTGGTAATG
>NZ_JBFRCY010001024.1:0-1730 GCF_052113305.1 Terriglobus sp. YAF25 | reverse complement strand
CAGGAGGACCATGCTGGCCTCCCCGTAGCTGAAGCCGCCGTAAGTGCTGCTCATACGCGACTCCGCCCTATCTTGATGACGTCATTCGCATTCATCTTCGGAGTGGCACCACTTGCTGTAGCGCACGGCGCTGGGGCGGAAATGCGCCAATCCTTGGGAACGGCGGTTCTCTTCGGCATGGTCGGAGTAACCATCTTCGGGCTCTTCTTCACGCCGGCTTTCTACACCATCGTTCGCAAACTCGGCAGGAGGAAAGCATGAGTCGGATCTACCCATTTATCTCAAGAGCCGGGATGACCGGTATCCTCGTGACCTTGCTTCTTGAAGGGTGCAGCGTGGGCCCAAAGTACAGGGCGCCAACGCCTGCTCTCGCACCATTTCACAATCAGGTCAGCGCTTCCGTGAACAACGGAGCGGCGCCCGCGACTCTTGATCAGTGGTGGCTAGGTTTCAACGATCCGAAGCTCGTGACGATTGTTCGACGGGCTTTGGATCAAAACTTGGACCTAGCTGCCACACTCGCACGTGTCAATCAGTCCCGGGCCGCCGCCGCCGGAGCTCGTGCCAGACTCTATCCAACCGGAGAGCTCGACGCGTCAGCGACTGCTGAACGTCAGAGCCTACAAGGCAATTTGGGCACCATCGCGAGCACAGTTCCCACGTTCAGACGCAACATCCACGAGTACACGATAGGCCCGGCCGCCAGTTGGGAAATCGACCTCGCCGGAGGGCTGCGGCACAACGCTGCCGGGGCGCGTGACGAAGTACAAGCCGCCGAAGCAGAAAGTCTGGGTACCCGGATCATTGTTGCTGCGGATGCAGCAGATGCGTATCTGCAGATACGCGGTTATCAAGCCAGGCTGGCGATCGCGCAGAACCAGATAGCGACGGACCAGCACCTGTTACAGCTTGTACAGAACCGAGTGGCTGCAGGCGCGGCGACGAGACGAGAGGGAGCGACGCCTTGCAGCCTCGAATGAACGGATCGGTGTGGCGGTAGCCGACTACTACCCAAAGATCTCGCTCGCTGGAGTGCTGGGATTCGACAGTCTTAACTCCGGCCGCCTCTTTTCGGCATCTGGCTTTCAGCCCGCAGCTGTTGCCGGTTTACGTTGGCGTCTTTTTGATTTCGGCAGAGTGAATGCAGAGGTCAAACAAGCTCAAGGGGCCAATGCTCAAGCCTTGGTGAACTACCGTCAGGCTGTACTTCGTGCAGCCGAAGATGTCGAGAACGCTTTGGCTTCGCTCTCCGAAACGCAAGAGTACGTCGCGGAGCTACAAACTCAAGTCCAGGCCCTGACCAAGGCACGAGACCTTTCACAGCAAGCCTACCGTGCAGGTTCGATCACTCTCACAGATGTGCTTGATGCAGATCGGCAACTCCTATTCGCTCAAGATCAGCTTGACGCAAACCGGGCTGATGTTGGCAGGGCAGCTGTCCTAGTGTTCCGCGCCTTTGGTGGCGGGTGGCAGCCTCCAATCTGACGGACAGCCATCCCGACCTCGGCGGGATGGCCCCTCACCCAGGATGTTGGCGAGCGCATACAGGACGTTAGATCTCGAAGAACTGCTTCAACGCACGAGCAACAAAGGAGGAACGATGGCAAGCATAGTGGAAGTAAGCGACGCAACGTTCGACAACGAAGTTCTCAAGTCAACACAACCGGTTCTAGTGGATTTTTGGGCAGCTTGGTGCGGTCCATGTAGGGCGGTGTCACCGATCGTGGAAC
>NZ_JBFRCY010001023.1:0-1154 GCF_052113305.1 Terriglobus sp. YAF25 | reverse complement strand
CGCATGGAGCGACCACCATACCCTGGTGGCATAAAAGCCAGTTGCCCGTTGGATGAAGGCACTGCGGCAGGTTGCCCCGAAGTGTCTTTTTATAGGTGTGTTGAGGCTGACTCGCTAACCCTGCCGTACCTCGTCAACTGGAAACCGTTTACTGGCAACTGCCATTAGGCAACTGTCCTCAAAAATGGTATCCAGAACCCATTGCGAGTCGTCCAATACAGCAGTAATGTAAGAGTCAACAGGCGGTGCCCAACACCCCGCAATGCCGTTCCCGCCGCTGCGAAGGCTGGGAATACCCGATGCGCGGCGAAGTGGCTATTCGACGGAGGTGTCATTGAACCAAAAAGTGAAGGACCTGATCCAGCAGCTTGGCGAAGCCATTCACGAGTCGGTCTCTGAGTCGGAGCACATTGCAGGCGTAGTGCGCGACATCCGGGAGCAGGGCTTCGACGTGCTGCTCATGCTTGAGGCGACCATCGGCCTGAACGAGGTCCACGAAGAAGAAGCGGCGGGAGCCGTAGAGGGGGAGGAGACGATGAACGGACCCTTCACCTCAAACGACGTCAATTTTTTGAAGTCGCTTCGGATCTCTGTAGAAGACACCGAGAATCAGTAAGCCTCGCTCCATCAGGATGAAAGATGCAGCGGGGTGGTGCGTGCCCGGTTTCTGTCCGATGGCGACCCCTTAAATCTTTGTAAGAGAACAACAAACGGGGATGGCAAATGCCATCCCCGTTTATTATCGCTTCATCCTCGACGGGATATTCTTATCCGTCGGGAACGCGGAGACGTAAAGTTGCGTCTTACCCAGAAGTCTGACCTCAGCAAGTAAAGGGTGTTTGGGTGCCATCAATGAAAGATACGTTGGGAGTCCTGCTTGCCGGTGGCGCTGGAGAGCGCCTCTTTCCTCTAACCCGTGACCGCGCCAAGCCCGCCGTTCCATTCGGCGGCCAATACCGCATCATCGATATCACCCTCTCCAACTGCATCAACTCTGACCTGCGCAAGGTCTACATCCTTACGCAATACAAGGCGCTCTCGCTCAATCGCCATATCCGCGAGGGGTGGGGACCTGTAGTCGCCAATGAACTGGGTGAGTTCATCGAGATTCTGCCGCCGATGCAGCGTGTCAGCGTCAACTGGTACATGGGCAC
>NZ_JBFRCY010001022.1:0-1160 GCF_052113305.1 Terriglobus sp. YAF25 | reverse complement strand
GTTGTTGACCGTGCAGTTTGGCGATCCCTTTACGCATGGAACGCTATTCGTGCCAGCGATAATGTCATTGAAGGTGCAAGCCGCATTGGGAGTTCCACTCGCGCTGCATGCCGTACCCGCAGTTGTCTGTTTGTTGAACAGCGCATACAGGTTGTAGTTGGCATTGCCGAGACGACCGCCACCATTTTTCTGCGCAACCAGAGCCATAATGCCCGCCATCGCAGGAGAGCCGACGGACGTACCTCCCACGCCGATCAGATCGTTATAAGGCGAGGAGATATTGCATCCCTTACCATCCGTGAGCTGATCTGCCTGGCAAACGATGTAGAAGGCTCTCGAGAAACCATTCGACGCGAATAGAGACACATCCGGGATATCGCGGACATTGTCTGCGGGCACACCAGTTCCCGTCTGCCAAGATGGCTTAGGGTATCCGCCCTGACATGTCGCGAGCGTCGACCCCGTGGCAGAGATACAGTTGCTTCGTCCACCACCACCACCAGTGGTAGTCAGCAGTCCTTTGGATTGTGCTGTCGAATTATTGCAGACGGCTTCCGGAGAGAGTCCCRCATACGTGGTTGAAAGCGAGAGCTGTTCGTTCGTGCAGGTGTTGTTCCAAGTCGTCTCCGGAATGTAGGCCGAAACGGAAGCCTTTGTCGTCGAGTTGTTGCTGCTGCCGAATTTGCCGTTATCGCCGTAGAGCGTCTGAAAATCAGTCCCGCCGATCGCGGTGTTGTACGGCGTGGATGCGATGGCATTAACGGTCAGACCATAGCTCGCATAGCTCTTGTTCTGATCGCAGGTTCCTGAGCCGGAATCGCCGGCAGCGACCAAAACTGTAATTCCCTGTGCCGCCGCCTGCTGCCATAGCGCACGATAAAAGCTGTTTCCACTGGTACCGGCTGCAAACTCGCAAACGCCCCAGCTCTCACTAACGATGGGAGCCAGGTTGTTGTCGATAATGTACTCCGCTGACAGATCGATACCTGCAGTCGTCTCAGTCCCCATGGATGAGACATAGTCGATCGTCGCATTAGGCGCCGCGGCTCCTGACCATTGCACATCGATGTTGCCTTCGATCTCGTCGTCCTGGGTGCCAGGATTGGGTCCGTTATAGATGATGTTGAGATACTGAGTCCCCGTCGATCCAGACGTATTCC
>NZ_JBFRCY010001021.1:0-1161 GCF_052113305.1 Terriglobus sp. YAF25 | reverse complement strand
GGTGCGGTCTGGAAGCGGCACTGCGGGCAGAAATTGTAGCCGGCCTGCAGCTCGGTGCTGCAGTGGGGGCACCGGGAGACCACTGGCTGGCGCACCAGGAAGTAGACAATGGCTCCAACGCCGGCAGGCATCAGGATAACCATCAGCATCCACAGCGGCGCCGACATATTGCGGCGCTTGACGTCGCGGCTGACGTAACCGGCCAGCAGGGCGTAGCTGGCAAGCGCAGAACCCCAGAAGAAGCCCATCGCAATGCGCATCGCCAGCAGCTCGCCGTGGCGATGAGGCATCTTGAAATGAAAGAGATACTGCAGCCCGACAAAGAAGATTGCAGCCAGCAGGATCGACCAGGTGGGAACCAGGCTCAGATCGTATTCGGCGTTACCGGTATCTCTATCTCGGCGCTCGTGAACTTCCGCCATTAGTAACGACCTCCGCGGCCAGCACTCACACGCTTGTACCAAACCACGCCGATCGCTGCTGCGGAGACAGGGATGAGCCACATGAGCAGCACGAAGATCTGCTCACTGGCATAAGGCAACGTGTCTTCCACGTCGGAGTCCGAGGCAAGGATCACCGCCGTGGTGACCATGGCAGCAATCAGCAGGACACCTCCGAAGATCAGTGGGAGGTAGAGGCTCCGTACTTTCCTCTTCTGTGCCTGTTGTTTCAATGCTTGTGCGCGAATCGCCCGGTGCGTGCGATTGACGACGCGGGATGGAGCGGGGGGAGTCATTGTAGCCATCACCGTGTTCCTTCCACCGGTACCCTGCGAAGAGATTCGACCTGCGGCCGCAGGGCTGCAAGGCCGCGGTAGAGCCGGGATTTCACGGTCGAGAGAGGAGCTCGCGTTACCGTCGCAATCTCTTCCAGCGACATGTCTTCATGGAAGCGAAGCGTCAGTACTTCGCGGTAGCTGGGCTCCAGCGTCAGCAGCACCGTGGCTACCTCGGCGGCGTGCTCTCGCTCCTGGAACTGTTCAAAGGGAGACGGTGCGTCCAGGGCGATCTCAAACGGGCGCTCGTCTTCTCCACCTTCGCTCATCTCATCCAGGCTGGCCATGGTCTTCCGGCGGGCGTTGTCGATGACCAGGTTGCGGGCGATCGTAAACAGCCAGGTCTCAAAACGGGCTTTGCCGTTGTACTGGGAGCCACGCACCAG
>NZ_JBFRCY010001020.1:0-1163 GCF_052113305.1 Terriglobus sp. YAF25 | reverse complement strand
CCTGTGAAGATGCGTCAGATGGGATCTCTGGGAGAGGAGCAGTTGAACTGGACCGAGGCACAGTTGGCGGAGCGCAAGCCTACCGTGATCCTGATTCACTATCCGCTCTGGCTGCAGCAACCGACAGAAGTGAAGGACTATGGTCTGCATCCGATGCTGCGCAAGTACAGCGACAATATCCAGATGGTAATCGCCGGTCACTGGCACAAGTGGGTCGACTTCTCGCGCACCTATGGCCCGCGTCACATTGTGTCGGCGGCGACACGGTATGACCCGAACGCGTTCATGATCTTCGACGCTGACCCGAAAGCGGGAACGATCGAATGGATCGATATGGCGCGGACGCAGTGGTCCACGCACTACTCCACACCGTACAAGCTCTAGAGCATTTTTCCTGTAGGTGTAGTGCGGGGCTTATGCATTTATGGGCGTTTTCCGCGATGAAAACGCCGCTGCACGCATTCTCCCGGGATACCCAGCAACAGGAGAAATGCTCTAATTGGGATAGGGAATAACACGGGCTGCCAGGATGGCAGCCCGGCGATTTTTAATGAGCTGGGATAACTGCGGCGGCAGCCTTTGGCGTAACGGCTGCGGGTTGCTGACCTGGCTGTTGCTGTCCAGGCTGGGCCGGAGCATATTTGCTGGCGCACTTGGCCTGAATCTGGGTGGCGTGAAAGACGCCGTCGCGGCCGTAGGTACCCATGGCGAGAGCCTGGGCATCATCCTTGAAGGTGTCGGGAAGCGGCTCCATGCCCTGGTAGCTGACGCGGACGGTTTTATCCAGTTCCACGAGCGTGAAGTCGGCGTGAGTTCCGCTGCGAACGACGGAGCCGGGTTGCACGTTGCCCGCGACGCGCAGGTGACGCGTGTAGGCCTTGTTGCCCAACTTCTGCAGCTCACTGATGGTGACGTAGTAGCTCTTCGAGTCGCCGATACCGGAGATGGCAAGGTACACCACGGCGGCAATGACGACGGCACAGGCAAGACCGATACGGGTAGTGCTGTTCATAAGACTCCCGGAACCATTTTACCGTTTCCTGGCCGCCTTGGGGCAATGCTTCGCCGGCTCTACGGGCGTATACTCAAAGTTTCATACCCAGTCCTCTGGAGAGGTAGATAAGACAATGAGCGCACACGGAAACGGCCACACTGTACACGCC
>NZ_JBFRCY010001019.1:0-1168 GCF_052113305.1 Terriglobus sp. YAF25 | reverse complement strand
ATACCGACTTACTTCCGCAAGCCTGAGATCGATCTTGCGGTGGATACGCCGCTCAGGAACTCGATCGTGGTTGGAGCCGCTCCGGATGAGGGAGCCATCTTCCATTGCATCGACGTGCTTCAGTCCTTTGTCGACCGCCGCAAGGGTGGGGAGACGGGCGTCAGGTCGGTGCAGTCTATTCGCGGGCCTGAGACTCGGAAATGGGTCGAACGCACTCCCTGGGCCGGTAACCTGCTTGAATCAGTGCGAAAGAACTTCGACCTGAAGCCGGGGCATTTTCAAGAGAGCAACCGGCCGGCCGTTTGCATTGTGGAGTACAACGACGGGACCTATGGGGCCGTAATTTCGGGCGAGGGTGTGGGCTGGACCTATGCCGGCGAGATCGAAGGGCAGAAGGATCCAACAATCATCTCCATGCTTGGCTGGCCCGGACCCGTTTCGCAGTATCACGCTGCCAATGCTTTCGATCACTGGCTCATCGAGATGATGCTGACCCGAAAGGAGCCGTTCAATGCGGAACGGCTGCTTCTGTCGACCGGCATCGTGAACCACTACATGGAATCGAACTGGGAGAACGGCCGCTACTCCGCCGTTGGACGCCGCGTCGAGACGCCCTTCATGAACATGAGATATCGCTCAACACACGGTCCACTCTTTGAGACCGGCCCTCGGCCGCCAAATACTCCGTATATCCGCGGCTTTGAATCATAGTCTGCGCGAACTATCGAGGAAGACGCATCTATCATCGCCCCGGCTCTTACACGGTCTTAGTGCAACCATTCGCACTGCAAGTGCGAAGGTCTTGTTAAGGGCATGGCTTTCAGCCATGCCGCACAGATGCCGCAGAAACGGCGGCTTTAAGCCGTCCCCTTAAGCAAGGCATTCGCACCTGCGGTGCGAAACGGGATGCACTGTGTGGGCAGACAGATCCTCGAGCGAGGCATGAAAGATTTCTTCATGCCTCGCTCGATTGGCCCTAGTTTTCTATCAATGCGATTTAAGTCCGCGACATTGCTATCTACGAACGTCAAATCACGCGAACTGGGCTGCGAGTCTCTTCAGGAAAGGGACGTACACTGCAGGACAGGAATGGGCTCCCTGGCACTCCGGCGGCGAATCAGTACCATTCTGCGAATTCGCATCGCTGAAGCTGATAAGGTTTTTGTAG
>NZ_JBFRCY010001018.1:0-1170 GCF_052113305.1 Terriglobus sp. YAF25 | reverse complement strand
GCCGCAACCCATGAGGAACAATCCAAGCAATGAAAATTTCCAAAAAGAAACCTTGCGGGCGCACACGTTAGCGACGCGTCCTCCATGAACTTTCGACCATCATCTCTGTTCTCACGAACGATACCATGATTCTAGCTGCATCTTATTAGGCACAAGAAACAGCACATAAAAGTTGTGAGTCAGCGGGTGGTCGACAAATATTTCATGGGTCCCTCCAGCTTCCTACAGGAGCAATGACACGGGAGAGCTGTTCTAAACCATTCGGGTCCGATGTCTCGTGCTCTTAGGGAGGTGAATCGAGGATGCAACGCGGCGAGACAACAATGGATTTCAAGTATGCATTGAAGGATTGCAGAACGACGAATCCGAATATGCCTGAGGACGCGCTTGCGATAAGTGCGGAATGGCTAGAGTCCGTTCAACATCAAGTCGGCCTCCAGACGCAGCAACGCTTAAGCGGAATCTGGACAGGGGCCGCGCCGCATGTGGGACTTGAAATCACGAACTTCCAAGACATCGTGTTGGCGAAGAAGCGGTAGCTTCGTTCCCGGCTAAGACCGCGAAGATTTCGCATCGCTGACGACCTCTTCATATGCCGTCAGCGTTTGCTCCGCGGTCTTACGCCAAGTGAATTTCGCAGCCTGTAGAAGCGCTTCTTTGCGCAATCTCTCGTATAGAGAGGAATCGGAGAGAAGACGATCCATCGCCGAACTGATCTGCTCCTTTTGGGTTGGATCGATCAGTAAAGCCGCCTCGCCTGCTACTTCAGGAAGCGAGGAGGTGTTGCTTGTGATCGTGGGAATGCCGCAGGCCAAAGATTCCAGCACTGGAATTCCGAAACCTTCATACAAAGAGGGATACGCGAAGATAGTTGAGGCGGCCATGAGATATGGTTTGTCTTCCTCCGGAATGAATCCCGTGAACTTGACTCGCGACTCCAGGCCGGAGTTTGCCACTGCCTCATAGATGCCGTCGTACATCCATCCCTTCATTCCCACGATCACCAGGGTGAGTTCGGGATGTTTTGCGGCTATCGACGCGAATGCGTCAACGAGTCGAGCCACATTCTTTCGCGGTTCCAGAGTGCCGATGTACAGGGCAAATTTCGTCCCCAGTTCATAGGTTCGCCGAACCCTTTCGATCTGGTCCGGTTCAAGATTGGCACGGAAG
>NZ_JBFRCY010001017.1:0-1177 GCF_052113305.1 Terriglobus sp. YAF25 | reverse complement strand
CCGTAGACCGTAGCCACCGCGGATCACCGTATCTCCCTGACCAAAGAGCTTTCCAAGGAAGCCTTCCTGGTTTCGCGGATTCCAGGCAAAGCCAACCTGCGGCTGAGGCGAAACATTCCAGGGAGCATAGGAATGCGGCCGTGTCTCAAACTGAGGGTTGCTGGTTCCCTGCAGCGATCCTGGACGGAAGAGGTTGCCAACGCCGGAGGGACCGTACACCGACGCCTCGGTCAACGAGTGATAGGCGCCGGTAAGGTCGTGGTTGTCGCCGGTAAAGTCCCAGCGCATACCGTAGTTCAGCGTCAGGGTCGGGAAGATGCGCCAGGAGTCTTGCGCGAACAATCCCCAGGCCGTCTGCAATTCGTTCAGGTTGTAGGCACCGACAGCCTTGAGATAGTCGCCCGTCTTCTGCGAATACGAGTAGCTGCCGTTGACATAGTTGATGCGGCCCGTCAGGACAGCATAGATCTGCTGCGCTTCGTTCAGATTGTCCGGGCTGGCGTTCGGCAGGCTCGAGCTGGAAAAGGCGTTGTTCGCTGGGTCACCGGCTGCAAGGCCCAGGTTGATGTTGTCAAAGCCGGCCGGCGGATTCCAGTAGTGATCCTGCTCGCGGTTCCACATGCCGCCGAACTTGATGGAGTGTGATCCCTTCTGCCAACTGATCGAATCGGAGGCGTTCAGTACCGGATAGAAGTTTGAGGTCGGCAACGTGTAGGTCTGCCCTGACATGCTGCCGCTGCCCCAGTTATCCAGCCCCCAGTAGATCGTCGGGTTGGTTGCGTAGAGTGACGGTGCATCCTGCGCATAGCGGTTGACCGTATAGAGATAGCCCAGCTTCAACTGATTCATCATCCGAGGACTGATCTGATAGTCCAGGCCATATCCGACGGTGAAGGAACGATTCTGATATCCGGAGTTCTGATTTTGAAATGAGCTACCCGGGAATGGAGGTGCGTATGAGCCCGCCTGCTTCACCTGCGACATATTCCAGGTGAGATACATGTGCGTCTTCTCGGACCTTGCATAGTCCAGACGCACTGTGGGGTAGTAGTAGATATAGGGCGCTGGAGAATTCCAGAGAATCGAGCGTATGTTCGCGTCGCTGGTTCCAATGGTGCTGCCGGACGAGAGCGAGCTATTGATCGCCGAAAGTTGGCCTGCAATCACCGAGTTTACC
>NZ_JBFRCY010001016.1:0-1187 GCF_052113305.1 Terriglobus sp. YAF25 | reverse complement strand
CCAGTCTAGTGCGGGCATGAACGCTCCTGGGATGAAACGCTTTCGTAACATGGCGGAGTACATGGCCGTCGCTGCGATGCTCTCCACGCCGATTCGCACCTGTGCTCAGACAGCGGGCCAGCCGATGAGCTTCGATGTAGCTCTCATCCGTCAGAATGTAGACAACATCGGAACGTGTAGTCCGGACCAGGTGCAGCCTACACCGAACGGATTTCATATGACCAATTGCCCACTCCTGATGGTGGTGGGCGCGGCTTATATACCGACATCGGGCGACCCGCTCGGATACCTGGTGCAGGAGCGCATTCTAGGGATGCCGCGAGAACTGTCGCAGGAGCGCTATAACATCGAGGCTCGCATCGCCGATTCGGACGCCGCGGCCTGGCGAGATCCGGTGCAGCGAACAAATATGCTTGCATGCCATGATGCAGACTCTGCTGTCCCAGAGGTGCAAGCTGGTGGTACATCGCGAAATGACAGACAAGCCCATTTTCGCGCTGCAGATCGCGAAGAATGGACCGAAGTTGACGCCCGCCAAGTCGGGTGAGGTGGAGGCAGCCCAGGCCAAGCATCCGGGTGCGGTGGCAATCCCCGGAGGGAGCGGCGTCTTCGTCCGTGGGCAGGTCGATGGGCATATCGATATTTATGGCGCCACTACAGGCACGCTGGCGCTGCTATTGTCCGGACCTGCGGGCCGACCTGTCGTTGACAAGACTGGTCTAACCGGGATCTACGATATGCATCTTGACATGGGGCGAGCCGGACTAGTCTCGGATAGCTCAGCGGATTCTGGAGTGTCCGTTTTCTCTTCGCTGCAGGAGCAGCTTGGGTTGACATTGAAGTCACAGAAAGACAAGGTGGAGTTACTGATCATTGACCGCATTGAGCGGCCTTCACCGAACTAATTCTTTCGGCACTCTCACCGTCCGTATGGCCAGTAACGATAAACGCTCTTAGCGGAGGCCGCGGCCAGTCGCTACCAATAAGCCGACTTTATCGGTACTGATCCGCGCGACTCCCGCGCCTATCTAGTGAAGCGCGTAGACATCGATTTCGCCCATGGGGTTAGTGGCAGTAGTGAGGTCGTGGCCGGTGGAGATGTAGACCTTGCCGTTGCCGACGACAGGTGAAGTGAACTTGATGCCGTAGCCGGGAACGTCGGCGGAGTTCATTGAGCTGCTGTAGAG
>NZ_JBFRCY010001015.1:0-1196 GCF_052113305.1 Terriglobus sp. YAF25 | reverse complement strand
CGCTGTTCCTGGTCGGAGGAGCTGTGCGCGACCTCACGGCCGGCACCTCCGTACGCGATCTTGATGTGGCAGTTCAGGGAAATGCTCTCAAGTTGAAGAAAGATATACAGAAAGCCGGCGGCACCTTCTCCGGCGAGTATGAGCCGACCCAGTCGCTTTTCTTCGACTTCCCAGGCTCTGTACGGGTGGAAATCAGCAGTACGCTGGGCGTGAGCTACCCCAAACCGGCCAAGCCGGTTTACAAGCCGGCGAACATTCTGGAAGACCTGCGCCGTCGTGACTTCACGGCCAATGCTATGGCGTTGTCGCTCAATGAGGGCTCCTGGGGCCTCCTGATGGATCCGCTGAACGGCGTTGCCGATATCGAGAACAGGGAGCTTCGCCTGGTCTCGAACTATGGATTTATTGAAGATCCGTCCCGCCTCATCCGCGCCGCCCGGCTGTCTGCGCGCCWGGGCTGGCAGTTGGAAGAGCGTACTCGCGCCCGTTACGAGACGGCAAAGGAAGAAGACTATATCGCTAACCTTCCGGCCTGGTATCGCGGTTACGAATTGGAAGAGATTGCGTATGAGGAAGACGGCCTGCGCGTCCTGCGCCATCTGGAGAACGATGGGTGGATGAAGGCCCTTATGCCGGCCTGGGGAGCGAAGGTAGTAAATGCAGCCGCCCTGGACGATCTGCGGGACAAGGTGGGCCTGCTGCAGTTGCAGGGAATCTTCCCGGATGCCTCAGCCATTGCCTTCCCGCTGCTGACGGCCAAGCTGACGCCAAAAGATGTCGCCACACTGAAGCACGGCTTCCCACGTCAGGCATTCGTGGAAGCGATTGACGGCATGGAGGCTCAGGGCAAAGCGCTTGCCGCTGAATTTACCGGCAAGTCGGCCGCGGCGCCGTCCGCGGCGTGGAAGCTGTTGCACGCAGCCAGGCCCGAGGCCGTACTGCAGATGGTCTTCGCGACGAAGTCCAGTTCCGTGCAGAACAAGTTCAAGGCCTTTACCTCGGAGTGGCCACAGGCTCGCCTCAAGATCCCCTATGCGTTGATGCTGGAGATGCGGATCACACCGGATCTTCCTGGCTATGAAGAGCTGGTCGAGAAGCTCTTCTTTGAGCTGATGGACGGCAAATTGTCGACCGTTGAGGAGATGAAGGCATACCTCGAACCTTACTCGCCGCCGGCGCCGCCTCCGCCTGTCAAC
>NZ_JBFRCY010001014.1:0-1197 GCF_052113305.1 Terriglobus sp. YAF25 | reverse complement strand
ATGATGATCTGCCCAAGAAGGTCGTTCAGGCGTTCCGGTCTTTTGCTTACAACGAGGTTGCTTGATCAGTCCCATTGTTTGTCGCCGTGATGGCTCGACGATCTCGGTTGGGTGAGATTCCCCGCCGATTTCCGGCGAAAAGTGACAATGCCTTGACAATCCGCAGAACGGCCGGGGACTAGCATTGCTCGCTCGATAAACCTATCGATGACGTGTGGCGATTTCACTTGAGGAGGACATGTATATGTCAAGTGGAAGGAAGACGCATTTCAGGCGGATTGCAGCGGCAGTGGGGTTCCTGGTGTTCATCTCCGCCATGACTCAAGCGGCTGCTCAAACATCTTACAAGCGCACGAATCTGGTCTCGGATATCCCCGGTGTTGCTAACTTTGCCGATCCAAACCTGGTCAACCCGTGGGGGATTGTCAACGCCGGCAGCGCCGGGCCCATCTGGATCGCCGACAATGGCACCGGGCTTTCTCCGGTGTACAACGGGGAGGGCGTGGCAACTCCGGCAGCTTCTCCGCTTGTAGTAACTATCCCCACGCCGCCCAATAGCCCGGCCGGTGCGGTCGCCGCGCCGACGGGCATCGTGTTCAACAGTACAGCTAGTTTTGTCGTTTCCGCCGACGGAAGCTCAGGCGCGAGCCGTTTCATCTTCGCTACGGAAGAAGGCACCCTAAGCGGATGGAACTCCACGGTGGACCGCACTCACGCGATCCTGGCTGTGAACAATTCAGGCCCAGGCCGCAGCGCGGGTCGCACCGGGCTTGGGGCCGTCTACAAGGGTCTGGCAATCGGCAACAACGGCTCCGGAGACTTTCTTTATGCGACCAACTTCCGCAATGGCGTAGTCGAAATGTACGACGCGCACTTTCAACTTGTGAAATCGTTCACGGATAGCGAGATTCCCAGCGGATTCGCGCCGTTCGGCATTCGCAACATCGACGGCAAGTTATTCGTGACCTATGCAAAACAGGACGCAAAACGCCATGACGACGTGAAAGGACCAGGCAATGGATTCATCGATATCTTCGACCTGAATGGCAATCTGCAGAGCAGGTTTGCCGCCAATGGAATGCTGAACTCACCGTGGGGGTTGGCGGTTGCTCCCATTAATTTCGGCGCATTCAGCGGTCTATTGCTGGTCGGCAACTTCGGAGACGGCAGGATCAACGCCTTCAGTCTGAGCACGGG
>NZ_JBFRCY010001013.1:0-1198 GCF_052113305.1 Terriglobus sp. YAF25 | reverse complement strand
GCGCGGGAATGCAGGCCGCTCTTTTCAGCGGCAGCCATTATTCGCCAAAGCCGTTGGGAGCCCAGTTTGTGGTTCCCGCCGCCGGCGCCGTCTTTTCGCTCTGGATCTGGCGCCGCTTCGGGCTCTCGTATGCATTTCTCGCCGCAATGATCTTCGCCCTCTTTGTGCCAGGCTACTGGACCTCGTCTCACTCAGCGCAGCACGTGATCGTCGCCGGGTTCTATGCAGCCGGGCTGATAGGTATAACGGCAATACGCTCCCGTCACCGCTACGATTACCTCGAGGATGCTTATTCGCTCGTGGAAGCGTTCCTCTGGCTCGGCATCTACCTGGCCATCAACCTCAAGCTTTCGTCGTTGAACCTGTCCGCGCATTGGTGGGGCGGCAGCACACGGGCTGCCGCTGAATTCGCGAGGCCTTTCTACTGGACCACGTGGGTGCTGATCTGGTGCCTGCCGCCCGTCGTACTCGCGCGCGGCGTTCGCCATAAGGACCGCTTCGTCATCGCGGTGGGTGCGATTGCTGCCATCCTGACCTTCGTCTCCAATAAACCTTATCTCGGCTGGCAGAGGCATACTTGGGACCCGATGCTTCTGGGCATATTGTTGAGCGGTGTCGCGTTGTTCCTTCGACGCTGGCTTGCCAGTGGCCCGGGCGGAATTCGCCACGGCTTTACCGCCGCGCGCCTATCGGGAAAGGACAAACACTGGATGAACGCAGGCTCCGCCGTATTGGGCCTGGTATCCCCCCACTCAATAACGCCAAGCCCGCAAACAAGCAGTCCAGAGTTCCGGTTCGGTGGAGGAGCTTCGGGAGGCGGAGGCGCCGGGGGCGATTTTTAAAGTCGACTCAACTGCCGATTTCCCCGGGTGACGGGCAATCCGGAAGTTGAGGGTCAGTTGGCGAGGACAGGGCAATGCACTCATCGAACTATTCAGATCGATTACGATTTCGGCAAGTAACCGGGGAACCGGCATCTCGGATAACTGTGGGTTTCCTATGAAGACCAAGGAAGTAATCGAATCGTCCCGCAAATTAGCAAAACGCTTTCGAGTCATGAACGGCAAGAATTTCAAACTCAGCAAGTACGACCCTGGCGAAACTCTGGGCTTCGGCTCCGAAGACAAGCCGCTTGCCAAGGAGGCCCTGGAGAACGGAATTCAGGCCTTAGCGGAGTTGCAGGACATGCTCTATGCCC
>NZ_JBFRCY010001012.1:0-1422 GCF_052113305.1 Terriglobus sp. YAF25 | reverse complement strand
CCGAGAATCAGGGCCAGCCCGAAGCTGGTCAGTGACAGGGTGCGGCCAACTCTGTAGATCATGGCGGCAATCACCACCGTAACGCAGACCGAAAACGCGATTAGCACAATGCGCACACGTTCGGGCGAGGTGGAGTCAGCGAATATGGAGAACGCTGCACCCGTGTTCAAGACATGACTCAACCGGAAAAACCGCGGCATGATGGGGATGGTCGAACCCAGGTCGATATGCGCTTCAATCCATAGCTTCGACAGGCGGTCGGCAGTCACTACCAACGCGGTAATGACAAGCAGCCACAGGCGAAGATCGCGTGTACGACTGGAGTTGGTGACCGGAGAAACAACGGTGTCGGGCATTAGACAGGCTGCTCCTGAGTCACGGTATACGGTTCGTAGCCGATCTCGTCGAGTGCCGTTGCGCAGCGAGCGCAGACGGTCGGATAACGGCTATCGGATGCAACGTCATTGGTGTAGCGCCAGCAGCGTTCGCACTTTGTGATCTCGGAGAGCGTCTCGCACGGTGTTACTTCTACCGACGGTGTCTGATCGCCATTCACCGAGAACCGGAATGCAGATACATTGCACAGCTCAGCGAAGTGAGAACCGAAGCTATCAAAGCTTTCTTTCAACGGCGCCGGAATGGTTACGGCTACGCTGGCATCGAGCGCTTTACCGATCTGCTTGTTCTTTCTTGCCTCTTCGAGCGACAGCAGAACCGTGTCACGAACAGCGAGCAACTTGTCCCAGTTCGCAACCAGGCTTTCAGTATTGGCAGGACAGGATCGACACCGTTGCCGAGCGACTTGGAGAAGGCACGGCGCTGCTCGTCCAGTGTCCAGCCACTGGTAGCAACGTACTTGTAGGGTGCGGCGTTGCGGATGCCGACAGAAGCCAGCAGCGACGAGTGGAACCAGCCACGATGCTGGTCGCCGCCCTCGGTGTACATATCGGCGGGGAAGCTGAGCTCGGGCTCAGTCTCCAGCACGGCATGCCAGGACGAGCCGGACTCAAACCAGACGTCGAGGATGTCCATCTCCTTACGGAAGGCGGAGTGCCCGCACTTGGTACAGGCCGTTCCAGCCGCCAACAGTTGCTCGGCTGGGTACTTGTACCAGGCGTCGGCCCCTTCCTTCTCGAAGAGCTTCACGATGCTCTGATTGAGTGCCTTATCGCTGAGGGGGTGATCGCAGCTCTGGCACAGGAAGACGGCGATGGGCACACCCCAGATGCGCTGGCGCGAGATGCACCAGTCAGGGCGGGTGGCGATCATGTTCGAGATACGCTCTTCGCCCCAGGATGGATCCCAGGTCACCTTCTTGATCTCATCCAGCGCGCGTTGGCGGAAGGTGGTCTCGTTGCCTTGCTGGTCCTTGACCGGCGTCTCCATTCCGATAAACCACTGTTCCGTGGCGCGGTAGATCAC
>NZ_JBFRCY010001011.1:0-1206 GCF_052113305.1 Terriglobus sp. YAF25 | reverse complement strand
GTATGGCGCGCCTCGGGCAACGAGGTGTTGGAGCAGACCCTGGAACGTCTCTGCGTCGCGGTCTATGCCTTCGTCAGTCTGAAGCGTGCGGCGGCTGGAGAAACGCTGAAGTCTGCAGTAAAGTCGCATCGCAAGCTGCTGGAGGACCTGCTCTCGCGGGATGAGAAGCGCATCACCGCAGCTGTGAACRAACACATTAGCTCGATCACCATTCCCGATACCGTCGCCGACTAGGAAGAGGGGCTTTTCTCCTCTTGGCGCTGTCTGTGATGATACATTATCGATAATCGCTAATCAGTCTTGGAGGCCCTTTGTCCACTCACCCATTCGCCGGCATTTACGCCGCATTGCTCACACCGCTGACCCCCGATGGACGGCTGAATGCTCCGGCAGCGCAGAAGCTTCTTTTGGAGCTGACCTCCCAGGGGCTGGATGGAGCCTATGTCGCGGGAACCACCGGTGAGGGCATGCGTCTCTCCATGGAGACCCGCAAGGAGCTGGTCGAGACGGTGATGGAGGTTCTGCCGGCAGGGAAGCGGATCTTTGTGCATGTGGGAACTCCGGATGTGCGCGATGCTATCAAGCTCGCCGAACATGCCGCCGCAAAGGGAGCGCATGCCATCAGCAGTCTGCCTCCTGCACTGGACTCGCAGCAGGTGATGGCCTTCTATAGGGAACTGGCACAGCACTCGCCGTTGCCGCTGCTGGTCTACTACTTCCCCAAGGCTGCTCCTCTCGCCTTTCAGAAGCCGCAGGAGCTACTGGAGATCTGCGATCTTCCGAATGTCCTCGGAGTCAAGTTCACGGACTTCAATATGTATCTGCTGAACTCGCTGGCGAAGCGCGGCAAGCTGGTCTTCAACGGTTATGACGAAGCGCTTGCCGCAGGCCTGCTGATGGGAGCGCAGGGAGGCATCGGCACGACGTATAACCTGCTGGGGCCGGTGTATCTCGATATCTTCCGTGCCGTGCAGCAAGGGGATTGGGAGACGGCACGCACTTTGCAATACGACGCCAATGCGGTGCTCGATATTCTCTTCCGTTATCCGTTCTTTCCCGCGGTGCGTGAGGGCGTCCGGCACATGGGCATTGATTGCGGTCCGATGGCCAGCGGCGAAGCCTTCGCCTCAGACGCACAACGTAAGGCTTTCATCGAGGACATGGATGCCAATCTACCGAAGGGGATATTGCATCGCATCCAGTGGC
>NZ_JBFRCY010001010.1:0-1213 GCF_052113305.1 Terriglobus sp. YAF25 | reverse complement strand
GAACAGCGACCCGCAGAGAATCTACAGTTGCGCCATGCGAGGCGACGGCGCGCATTTTTGCGTCGACCAATGCAGCCAGACGCTCGATATACTGCGTGTCGGTTCCGCGCAGGTTGTAGATCTGCCCGTAGATATCAACACTGACGGCCTGGGGGATTTCTGCCATCGTTCCTCCTACAGTGTCTCGAGCTGCTCGAGCAGCTTCTCCATACGTCCGCGCACGTTCTCGCGTTCGCCCTTCAGGCTATCGACCTGCGTCTGAACGTCCTGGGTTTCCATCTGCTGCAGCTCGAGCTGTTCGCGCAACGACTGTAGCTGCTGTGTGAGTTGCGCGACCTTCGCCTCGGCGGCGGCGCGCTCTTCCCGCTCCTTGCGGACAATCTCAACGGCACGAAGCACTTTCTGTTCAAGTGCCTGCAGTTCATCGACGGTTACGGTGGTTGCAGTGGTGCTCATAGCTGAAAATCTACCTCTTCTGGGCGAAGTATAGCCTTCGCGCGGGTGAATATGCGGCTGGAAATCCACAACCTGGGGAATCTGGCTTGGCACCTGTCTTCTCCCGGCGCTGACTGAAAGGAGTTGGATGACGCGCCCTACGCGCGCAGTTTCCCGCCAAGCCCTTCCAGCGTTTTGATGATCTCGGCCGACCAGCCCGTCAGCTCTTCGTCGCGCAGCGTGCGCTCTTGCGACTGGAAGACAACGCGCGTCAGCAGGGAGTAGTGTCCGGCAGGGACAGCCTTGCCCTTCGCGTCGCGGAAGATCTCCACCGGCGCCACCCGCAGCAGTTCGGCGTTTCCGAGCCCATGAATCGCGGCTTCCACTGCTGCCCATGTCACCGCATCCGGGAAGACAAACGAGAAGTCGCGCTCGACCGCCTGATAACGCGAGATTTCATGGGCCACCGGAGTGCGCAGCGGGAAGGCGAAGAGCTTCGCCAGATTCACCTCGGCCAGCCACACCGGCTGCCGCAGCTTGCGCTTGGCAGCTTCTGCCGAAGCCAGCTCACCCAGCACGGCCACGATCTGGCCTTCGATCGCGATGGTGGCTCCGCGGCCCGGCTCGATCCACGACGGCAGATTCATCTGCGCATATACCGGCGCTGTGACACGGAAGCGTGCGAACAGCTTTTCGAGTGCGCCTTTCAGCTCGTAGAAGAGGGCATCGGCCTCGCTGACCACTGCGGTGGCACGGGCTCCGCCGGTTGCTCCCAGAG
>NZ_JBFRCY010001009.1:0-1216 GCF_052113305.1 Terriglobus sp. YAF25 | reverse complement strand
GTTCAAAGCATAGGCCGGAACACCACCGCCGCTATAGGACAACTGCACTACTAACGGGGCAGAGACCGGCTCCGGAGCCGTATGGGTTGCCGATTGCGAAAGAGCCGCTCCCATACCGCGGCCGGGTATGGGAGCAATGACCATAAAGATAATGAGCAGAACGAGAAGAACGTCGATCAGCGGTGTGACGTTGATCTCAGAGGCGATGCCGCGGGTTGCTGCTGTGAATGCCATAAAGACCTCGTAAAGGAAGTCGTGAGCGAGCACAGCGTTAAAGACACCACGGGCGGCAGCTATGTGCCACCGCCCGCGTAAGGTATAGGTCGATGTGCTTCTGGACGCGTATCCGGGCACGCATGAGCAGAGAGCCCAGGCGCGGCAGAAGCTCACCGTATGCTTACTGTCCAGCCTCGACGCGAGGTGTGATCAGACCGATGTTGTCCACGCCGGCGGCGTGTCCGAAGTCGATCACCTCAGCGACGTACTGGAAGTCGAGGTCCTTGTCACCCTTGACGAACATGACCTTTTCGGCGCGGGTCGCGTAGATCTCCTGCAGCTTGGGCGTCAGGCTATCCTTTGCGAAGTCCGTGTCGTTGATCTTGTACGCAGGACGGCCATTGTTGGACAGCACCTGCACCACGATCGTGCGGTCGTTGGGGTTCTCCTGCTGGTTCTTGTCCTTCGGCGGCTGAGGCACCAGGGTGTCCAGTCCATGAACTGCCGTGGGCTGGATGACCATGAAGATGATCAGCAGCACCAGCAGAATGTCGATCATGGGCGTCACATTGATGTCAGAAGAGACGCCACCACCACCACCACCACTCATTCCCATAGCTGAATTCCTTCGTTGCCGCACTCGGCGGCGAATCTTGAACTTTGCTTGCTTCTTACTTACTGATCTTCAGTCTTCTCGGTCAGCAGACCGAGCTGGCTTACGCCGGCCGAACGGATACCGTCGACAGCGTCCATCACCTTGCCGTAGTTCGCGCGGGCGTCGCCACGAAGGTAGACGTGCTTCTCGGTCTTGTTCTCCAGCTTGGCCGAGATTTTGGCGCCCATATCGTCAACGGTCACCTGGTCACCGCCCAGGAAGACCTTGCCGTCACGGGTCACAGCAACGACCACGGAGTCTTCTTTATTGGCGTCTTCCATGATCACCGCGGCGTTAGCCTTGGGCAGATCGACGTTCACCTTGTTGTTCAACATGGGGGTAATG
>NZ_JBFRCY010001008.1:0-1219 GCF_052113305.1 Terriglobus sp. YAF25 | reverse complement strand
GTGGTATGACAATTCGCCCGACAAGCTTCATGTCGGCTTATATGCAGTTCCATGACACCCACGCTCTTGGTCAGTCAGTTAGCCTGGTCGCCAGCAATATGCGCGACGGCTTCGACCTCCGGCAGGGCTATCTTGAACTGCACCATCGTTATCTTCAGCTCATCGCCGGACGCCAGGAGTTGAAGTTCGGCAGCGAGCGCCTTATCGGTATCAGCGACTGGGCAAACAACAGCCGTACCTTCGATGCTTTCCGCCTGAGTATGGGAGGACGCAGGAACCACCTCGATCTATTCACCAGCTCTGTGGTTGCAGTGCATCCCACGTCCCTGGACACACATGGCGCAGGTCTGAACTTTCATGGAGCTTATGCGTCCCTGCGTTCGATCGTTCCCAATGCCAACCTGCAGCCTTTTGTCTATATCAAGGCCATGCGCTCCGTAACCAGCCAGCAAAAGATCGCCGGCAGTGAGTTGGAGACCACGTTCGGCACCGAGGTCGAAGGCGCTCTGCCTGCGCACTTCAGCTACCAGGCGATGGGAAACCTGCAGCGCGGCAGCTTCTCCAACGATGCGATCCATGCGGGTGCGGGCTTCGCGAAGGTCTACTACAGCGCGGCTAAACTGCCTTTACAGCCCCGGGCAGGTGTCGAGTATGACTACGCCACCGGCAACCCTCGTCGCAATCTCAACCGCATCAGCACCTACGACCAGCTTTATCCCAGCAATCACAACGCCTTTCAATTGATGGACCTGTTTGGGTTCCAGAACATCAAGCAGCGCCGGTTCAATCTCGATCTGCGTCCAACAACCAACCTTACGTTGCTCTTCCAGGCAAGCCATCAGACCCTGGCCACGAAGATGGATAGCCTCTATAACAGCGCAGGATCTGTTCTCATCAAGGCGCCTACGGCCGGGTTTACCAATACCAATCTCGGAAACTCTCTCGACCTCTCAGCCAAGTACGTTTACCGCGAGTCCGTCGTAGCCAATCTGGGCGTAAGCCATCTCTTCCCTGGCCAGTTGCTCAAAGACAACAGCAAGGGGCTTCCCGAGACGCTGCTTTACGTCGGCCTGACCTATCGCTTCCGCATGGATCACAATCCGCCGGCGGAATAGTTAGGGCTTGCCTAGAGTCTGCAGATGAGCAGTTCACGTTCGTAGATCATCTCCGGTGGCAAGTGAGCGTGGAGCAGGAGGAAGAGCTCCTCGTGATCCATCAC
>NZ_JBFRCY010001007.1:0-1219 GCF_052113305.1 Terriglobus sp. YAF25 | reverse complement strand
GCTTACTCCAATCCTCCGGGCAACAACGGTCAGCGCAAGAAAGACGCCGATCGCGAAAGGGGATAGTAGCCAGAGCGTATCGAGAAATACGGGAGGTCATAAATGCGGGTGTTTTTGTGTTTCAGCGCTTTTTGTCGACCTTCTCCACTCTGAGGGTCCCGACGGAAGATTAAGAAAATCTAACTTTCCCATAGTGGGTCACGAACAGAAGAATGTCTTGCGAAGTCTTTCAAGTTGTAAGCGAGCCCAAGCCAAACTGAACAAGTAGGGAGGGCGTTCGGTTTGCAAAAGAACACGCGGAGATCTGGATTGCACGGCATCGGGACTGAGGTCGTGATGATCCTATGGATCTTGGGTATGATTCTGGGTACGGCAGGGTACGCATCAGGCCCCAGCACTCAAAACGGAGCACGAGGAGCCGAGCCTCTTCCCCGCGTGATCGATTGGACTCCAACCAACCCACTTCCAGACGACCTTGTCTTTGTGAACCACCTGGGACCCGGCAACAAAGGTGTGACCTTCCTCGTCACCCTGGGGGCCGATGGCAAGGTGAGCGAAGTACAGCCCATCGGAGGCTTCAGCCTTTATCTCAGCAGGTTGATTCCGCAGATCAAACAGTCAACCTTCGATCCGAAGCAGACAGGGCGTGTCTTCGTTCTGCGGCTCAAAGAGGATCCGCAGCAGAAGTCTCTTACAGAGTGGGAGACCTATTCACGACAGACCTGCACTCCGAGGACAGCGCTGTCGGTCATGTATCGAGTAGCCGAGTTCAGGATCGGCAGCGATGACAATGCCGCCTCGCACTGCTACAAGTACATTCTGGATAAAAACCCATCTTCCCTGGCTGCACGCTATGGCGTTGCTCGCCAATGCCTGGATCGCGAAGATCTCTGTGCGGAATCCTATCTGGAGAGCCTGGTTGAGAGCGATCCCGACTTTTTAGAAGCACGCGTAGGCCTGGCGTCTCTTCGCTCCTGGTCTGACGGCGAGATGGCCCATGTTGCCGCATACGAGGAGATGCTGAAGCTCCAGTTGCCCCTGGCGACACGCGAGTCGCTCCTGAACTCGGAAGTATTCACCCTGGAACATGCGAAGCACCTCGATGAAGCCGTGGAAGCCACGGAGCGTTGGAACGCTGCTTTGACGCGTTTGCTGGCGGTATATCCGCGGCAGGTTCTGTTTCGTTATACCGAGGCGATCGATCACGCCCTGCTGGAAG
>NZ_JBFRCY010001006.1:0-1914 GCF_052113305.1 Terriglobus sp. YAF25 | reverse complement strand
GGATGGGGCACCCAGTGCATGGGGGAACAAATGAGTAAGCCTCCGCGAACGGAGGCTTACTTATCCTTCAATCATTCATTTATTCCATTATTCAATGACTTATTAATCTCCGTAATAATCCAGACCAAGGTGAGTAATAAGACTCTCACCCATAATGTGGCGGAGAGTATTCTTCAGCTTCATGGACTGAATAAACAGATCGTGCTCCGGATATAACCCAGCAGGCACCGTCGGTGCCTTGAAGTAGAAGCTCAGCCACTCCTGCATGCCCAGCTTCTTCAGCGCCGGTGTGCGATTGGCAAGGTCCATGAAGAGCACCAGATCCAGCGCCAGCGGCGCGGCCAGGATGGAGTCGCGGCAAAGGAAGTCCACCTTGATCTGCATCGGATATCCGAGCCATCCGAAGATATCGATGTTATCCCAGCCCTCTTTGTTATCGCCGCGCGGTGGGTAATAGTTGATGCGGACCTTGTGATAGATATCCTTGTACAGATCAGGATGGAGATCCGGCTGCAGGATGTAATCCAGCACCCCGAGCTTGGTCTCTTCCTTGGTCTTGAAGTTATCCGGATCGTCGAGAACTTCACCGTCACGATTGCCAAGAATATTGGTCGAGTACCATCCCGAAAGACCGAGCATGCGGGTCTTGAAGGCCGGCGCAAGCACGGTCTTCATGAAGGTCTGGCCGGTCTTGAAGTCCTTGCCCGCAGTCGGCACGCCCGCCTGCTTCGAGAGGTCCTGCAGCGCGGGAATATCCACCGTGAGGTTGGGCGCGCCGTTGATGAAGGGAATGCCTTCTTTCAGGCAGGCCCAGGCATAGATCATCGATGGAGCGATATCAGGGTCGTCGTTAACCAGGCCCTAGCCAGTGGAACGAAGTCCTTAATCAACGGTGAATTTCCCTCGGTACGCTTGCCGAGCCGGATGGTTCCCATCTCGGCCAGTGACCCGATTGGTTTTGCAAAACCTTTGCGAACTGCTTCAACACCTGCGATGAGCGTCGTCGCAACTGCGCCCATGCCTGGAATCATGACGCCAAGCTTTCCCTTGGCGGGCTGAATCTGCGCCGCAGCTTCGTTGGCTGCGTTGTGATTAGACATACTGCGTCACAACCTTCCCTCTATGTTTGTTACTTTCCGTTGTTTTCCGTTGTACGGAAGCTAAAGTATCTCACCAATTTCATGTGCGACAACTTATGCTTTAACCATGCAGAACGCGCGTATTGGCATTGATCTGGGTGGAACGAAGATAGAGGCCCTGGTGTTGGATGAGCACGGCCAGGAACGTAAACGGTTACGCATTTCAACCCCGCGAGAGTACTCCGCAACGGTCGAAGCTATCCGTGACTTAGTCACCGGAATAGAGTCTGAACTTGGTATTTCCGCCACAGTCGGTGTCGGTATGCCGGGCACCATCGTTCGCAGCACAGGGCTGGTCAAGAACGCGAATTCAACCTGGCTGATCGGCAAACCGTTTGAGCGCGATCTGAGTTCGGCACTCAGCCGCGAGGTCCGCTGCGCCAATGATGCGAACTGCCTTGCCGTCTCCGAGGCGACCGACGGCGCCGCCGCGGGCATCGCCACCGTCTTCGCCGTCATCATCGGAACCGGCTGCGGTGGAGGCATCGCCCTGCACGGCCGCGTTCACGAAGGACGCAATGCCATCGCCGGAGAATGGGGACACAACGGTCTGCCCTGGCCCACGGCCGACGAGGTTCCCGGTCCCCCCTGCTACTGCGGCAAGAACGGCTGCATGGAGACCTGGGTCTCCGGGACCGGTCTGGGCAACGACTTTACCCGCGTTACCGGTGTCGCAAAAACCGGCGCCGAGGTGGGGGTGATGGCAGAGAGTGGCGACCCTGATGCCATGGCTGCTTTTTCTCGTTTGGAGGACCGTTTGGCCAGGGGTTTATCC
>NZ_JBFRCY010001005.1:0-1221 GCF_052113305.1 Terriglobus sp. YAF25 | reverse complement strand
CCGTGAGGGWGGCCGCACCGTCGGTGCAGGCGCCATCGCCGAGATCGTCAAGTAGTCCTGCGCGGACGGCGGGAGACGCGCTTCGCGCGTAGATGCCGGAACGCGATGATCAACAAAAGCGGCGAGCTTCGGCTCGCCGCTTTTGTTTTTGCTTCGAGAGACTTAGCGGCACAAGAAACTTCCACAGAAGATTGCGTTTTCGACCAGCAATCTCGGCTTCCGCCCTTCCCCTGACAACGGGTTTCGTGGATAATAGTCCAAGGCGATGCGTGGCCTGACCGCTTCGCTTCCAGGAACAAAACTCAGGATTTTGGTAGCAGGGGCCATACGCCCTGCGTCGCGGCGTGTCGGGAGGGCGGTAAAACGTCCAGTGAATGACATAGCTGCTTGCCAGTCGAAGTGGCTGGCCAAGTGAAGGAGAGCAATTATGCGCGAGATCGTCACCCTGCAGTGCCCGGAGTGCAAGAACCGGAACTACTCGACCACCAAGAACAAGAAGACGACCACCGGCCGTCTGGAATTCTCGAAGTTCTGCAAGTTCTGCCGGAAGCATACCGCGCATAAGGAAACCAAGTAAGGGACTTCCCCGTCCAGAGAGACAGGCGGAAGCCGGTCTGGCGGGTAAGTCATCACAGGGGCGTAAGCTCAACGGTTAAACTGTCGGTCTCCAAAACCGAACTTGGGGGTTCGAATCCCTCCGCCCCTGCCAAAGATTCGAGAAGGTACATTTATGGCCAAGGCGGTCGCAGTGGCAGAAGAGCAGAACCAGGGAATGCAGGTTTGGAAGTCCCAGCCGGCAAAGCTGAGCGGCTTTCTCAAGGATGTGCGCAACGAGTTGAAGAAGGTGGTCTCGCCCTCGCCGACCGAGGTCCGTTCGACCACGATCGTCGTGATCGTAACCGTGTTTGTCTTTGCCTTCTACTTCTGGATTGTGGACAACGTCATTGGCAGGGCTATTGAAGTAGTCCTGGATAAGCTGACCTCGCACTAATATTTCCTCGCACTCTGAAGAAGGCATCCATGTCAGAAGAACTGAACCCGGCAGGCAGCAGCAACGACGGTGGTGAGCAGGTTCCCCCCGCTGAGCTCGCGCCTCCGACGAATGAAAATTTCAAGTGGTACATCATCCACGCCTACTCCGGCTTTGAGCGCAAGGTGCGCGAGTCCATTGAGAGCCGTGTGCAGGCCTTCGGTCTGCAGAACGCCTTCGGTCTGCAGAAC
>NZ_JBFRCY010001004.1:0-1679 GCF_052113305.1 Terriglobus sp. YAF25 | reverse complement strand
CCTTACCTGTACAGCGCAATCGCTTCTGCCGCCCTCAACAAGAAGGACACCGCCACCGCCATCGACAACTACAAGAAGGAGCTGGCTGCAGTTCCGGTCGAGCAGACCGCTACTCCCGGGCCCTTCCTGCAGGACACCTTCTTCCTCGGCCTGGCTTATCTGCAGTCCACCCCGCCTGACTATGTGAACTGCACCTGGTACACCACTCGCTTCGTCGAGATCGCTCCAGAGCCTTACAAGAGCCAGTACGCTCCTACTGCCAAGTACTGCTACACCAAGTACCACGGCAAGGCCGATGGTTATGAGACCGTGCAGGCCGCTGTGAAGAGCAGCCTGAATCCTCCGGCTGATTTCAAGATCGATCCGGCTCCTTCGCCCGCCGATATCGTTGCCCAGACCATCTCCTCCACCCCGGACCTCTCGACGCTGGCTCTCAGCGACCGCGAGTTCTCGCCGGCACCTATGACTCCTACACTCAGAGCCCCGGGCAGGCTGTTCCGGTCATGATCATCATGAAGGACGCTATGGTGGAAGCTCCGAAGAAGACCCCTGCCAAGCCGGCTGCCAAGGCTCCGGTTCATCACGCTCCGGCCCGCAAGAAGTAACTGCGGTTTACGACAAGAGAAGGGCAGCCCCTCGGGGCTGCCCTTCTTCTTTCCTTCAAGTCGTCCTTAGCCGGCAGCGAGCTGCTTGGCGCGCTCTGTAGCCCGTTTTACGGCCTTGATGAGGGTTACACGGAGTCCGCCCTCTTCCAGTTCTAGAATGCCGTCCACGGTGCAGCCTGCGGGGGTTGTGACCTGGTCTTTGAGCAGGGCAGGATGGTATCCGGTCTCCAGCACCATACGCGCGGCGCCAAAGACTGTCTGCGCCGCAAGCAGCGTAGCCACGTCGCGGGGCAGGCCGACGTTTACGCCGGCCTCAGCCAGCGCCTCTACGATGATGTAGACATACGCCGGACCGGAGCCGGAGAGACCCGTTACCGCGTCCATGTGTTTTTCGTCAACAATGACGGAACGTCCTACCGTGTTGAAGATCTTCTGTGCCGTTACGAGTTGATCGCTGGAGACAAAGCGTCCTGGGCAAAGCGCCGTCACGCCAGCAGCCAGCATGGAGGGCGTGTTTGGCATTGCACGGATCACCGGGATATTCATTCCGGCAGCCTCTTCAATTGCGCTGGTCTTAACCGAGGCAGCAAACGAGACGATCAGCTTCTGCGGCGTCAGTACTGGCCTGATCTCTTCGACCAGTGTCGGAACCTGAGTCGGCTTTACGCCGACCAGGATGATGTCGGCCACTTTGGCGGCAGCCAGGTTATCGGTCGTGACCTCCACCTGGAACTGGACGGAGAGCGCCTGCGCGCGCTCCGGGTGTGCCACCGTGGCAACAATCTGTTCCGGGTGCAGCAGGTTGTTCTTCAGGAAGGCCTGCAGCAGAATGCCGCCCATCTTGCCGGCGCCAAGGATAGCGACCTTGATGCCGGGCAAGGATGCGGGCCCGAGGGTAGGTATCTCGATTTTTAGATCGTCGTTGACCATAAGTGTGTCGTTCTAGTCGATGAAATCAACTTTGGCTTTGTGAGGAATAATGCCGCGCTCGTAGCCGAGTTCGAGCAGCTTCTTGATCGCTTCTCGTCCATCGTCTCCGTAGTTGAGAGTACGCTCGTTTACATACACGCCAAC
>NZ_JBFRCY010001003.1:0-1235 GCF_052113305.1 Terriglobus sp. YAF25 | reverse complement strand
CGCCGGTGGTCTTCAGCGGTCCATCGATGCGCGGCGTGGGTACACCGACGATCTTGCTCTCAGTAACGGGCTGTGGTGTCTGCTGTTCCATCGGGTTCCTCCTTATGCGTGACGAGTGACTTCGGCGAGTGCGTGGGTGAGGCAGCGCTTTGCGAGCTCAACCTTGAAGCCGTTCTGCGACTGCGGACGAGCTCCGTGCAATGCAGCTTCTGCCGCCGCGCGGAAATTGGCCGGTGTTGCCACTTTGCCTTGCAGTGCTCTCTCAGCTTCGAGGCTGCGCCAGGGCACGGTCCCGACTCCACCCATGGCGACGCGAACGAAGTCGATGCGGCCGCCGCTCTGTTTGACTACAACGGCCGCAGAAGCAAGGGCGAACTCGTAGGAAGTGCGGTCGCGCAGTTTGAGGTAGTAGCTCTTCGCCCCCGCGGGCAGGGCCGGGATGGCGACATGGGTGACGAGGTCGCCGGGTTCGAGAACCGTCTCGCGTTCCGGCGTATTGCCGGGCAGCAGATAGAACTGCGCGATCGGGATAGTGCGTTCTCCCTTTGCGCCGGTGACGTGGATGGTGGCGTCGAGCGCAGCGAGAGCGACGTTCTGGTCAGAGGGGTTGGAGGCGATGCACTGGTCGCTGGTGCCGAGGATGGCCATCATGCGGTTGTGTCCACCGATGGCGGAGCAGCCGGTGCCGGGCTGACGTTTGTTGCAGCCATAGGCGGTATCGCGATAGTAGACACAGCGTGTCTTCTGCAGCAGGTTGCCGGCGGTAGTGGCCATGTTGCGGAGCTGGGTGGAGGCTCCGCTCAGGATCGCGAGTGAGAGCACGGGGAACTGCGTCTTCACGGCGTCGTGATAGGCGACGTCGGTGTTGCGGGCGAGCGCGCCGATCTTGAGGCCGCCATTGGCGGCAGGCTCGATGGCGGTGAGGTTAAGTCCGTTGATATCGACGAGCTTTGTTGGAGTCTCGACGTTCAGCTTCATGTAGTCGACGAGATTGGTGCCACCGGCAATGTAACGGACAGACGCGCCTTGTTGAGCGGTGGAGGAAGAGGACTGGGCTTTGACCGCGTCCTGAATGCTATTGACGGAGATGAGATCGAAGGGCTGCATGGCCTGGTTCCTCCTTATGCGTGGCGACGGACGGACTGCACGGCAGCGACGATGTTGGGGTAAGCGCCGCAGCGGCAGATGTTGCCGCTGAGTGCCTCCTTCACGTCGGTGTCGGCAGTGCCCCAGGG
>NZ_JBFRCY010001002.1:0-1236 GCF_052113305.1 Terriglobus sp. YAF25 | reverse complement strand
GTTCTGCAAAGGTTGGCCTTGATCGAGCATCCAGACGATACCATTCTGGCTTCCGTTAGCGGAGATGAAAGGTGTGGCTCCGTTGCTGTTCATCGAGACATTGGGTGTAGTGATGGAGCCCGGCGTAAGTGTGCCTGCGTAGTTGAACTGCCGGATACCGGCGGGAATGCCAGAGACAGTAGGTGTAACGCCGACGTAGGCGGAGTTATTGAAGTAGGCTGCGGTGCCGAAGTTCTCGTAAGAGACGATGCTGGTTGCGTGGGTGCCTGTGCTATCGGTGCAGCTATCGGTGTATGGCGACACGAGGCCGCTGCTGAAGAAGAAGGTCTGGGTTGCGCCTGCGTCGCTGGCCTGTTGTCGTCCGAGGTTGCCGGAGTCGAGCAGGTAGAGCTTTCCGGTCTTTCCGCCTACAAGGAGGTGGCCGGCGCCGGGGATGAGCAGCAGCCCACCGGAGGCAAGGTCGGCGTCGCGACAGTTCATGTACTGATAGCCAACGGGTGTGAAGTAGTCTTCGAGCCTGAGCTGGCTGCTGAACTTGAGTACGGAATCGCCATAGGCGGTCTGGCCGTCCCATGGGCCATTGCCGGTGGCGATGTAGATGTTACCGGAGCTGTCGGCCACGGGGCCGCCGCCGCCCATCCAGACGCCGCCCGCGGCAGCGTAGGTGCCTTCGCCGTTGAGGTTCGGACTGGAGTTGAATGCGCCGACCTGCGCGAGGGTTGTGGCGTCGTAGGCAAGCAGCCAGCCGCTCTTGCAGCCGCCCAGGCCGATGTAGATATTGCCGTTGGCCAGCAGGAGCGCGGCGCGCTGCACGCACGTGGTGTTGAGGTTCACAACTCCGTTGACGGCTTCCTGACTGGTTCCGGGCACCGAGGCTTGCAGGGTGACGGGGCCGCCTAACTTCTGGGCGCCGGTGGTGATGTCAAGCGCATTCAGGCGGAAGGTCGCGCCCGTGTCTGAAACCTGTGTCGAGACGACATAGAGCGTGTGGGTAGAAGGATCAATCACCGGCGTTGAGGTGACGCCGAGATAGGGTGCGATGGCCCCACCCGTCAACGGACGTTCACCGGACTTGAGGAGTGAGACCTTCCAGAGCGGCGCCATATTGGTGTCGGCATCAAGCGCGTAGACCGAGTCGTTCTCGGTCGCAGCAAAGAGGACGTTGTGTTTGGCGCCTCGTATGGTGAGGTTCGAGATGAGCAGCGGCTCGCCATAGACATAGCCGTCGAGCAGGTC
>NZ_JBFRCY010001001.1:0-1909 GCF_052113305.1 Terriglobus sp. YAF25 | reverse complement strand
CAACGGAACTTCGCCGCTACGTGTACGAAAAGCTAACTTCTGGCGAAGACATATCACTCCGCTTTTACCTCGATGGATTAGACGAGGTGACAGACGTGGCGGCCAGGACCAACATCATGCGGCTTGCTCGCATTGCAGCGATCGACCGGAACTTCCAGATCGTGGTGACGTCCCGTGAGCATGTGGTTGGGTCGAATCTCGATTGGCTCCCTCGGCTTTCACTCGCACCCTTCGACGACGTCCAAATGGCTACCTTGGCGCACAAGTGGTTGGACAAGGCGGAATGCGCTCGTTTTCTCTCGGAGCTTGATACCGCTGGAGAGCTTAAGCGGATTATTCGTGTCCCACTTCTCGCGAATCTCACCTTGGCTATTTTCAAGGAGATCGGCGCCCTACCCGAGAGCACAACCCGGCTCTATGAGATGTTTGTCCAGTTGCTTTGCGGTGGATGGGATTCAGCGAAGAACATCCGCCGTGACTCAGAGTTCGGAGCTGGACCAAAGAGAACGGTTATAACCCGCGTAGCCTGGATGGCGCACAACTCTCGCTTGCGGGACTTCACCGAAGCAGATTTCAAGAGCGCCGTTGGGCAGACGTTGAGCGGCTTGACTGCACGTGCTTCCGTGCTGCTACGGGAATGCATTCATGATGGCATTCTTATTCGAGGGGGCTTAAGCCCCGCTGACATAGAGCTCAGACCGAGACGATCTGTGGCCAGTTCTCATTCGTCATCCATGGCGTTGCGGATGATGCAACCTATGTGTCGCTTCCGCGGTAGAACGGGCCTCAGGCGCGCTGTCTGAAGCGCGCATCCGGACAGAATTGTTCCGACGGTGTAGCGCCTCGTTACCCCGTTCCTGCACCTTTCCCCCTTCACTGCCTGCGGTGGTCTGCAAGAACAAATGTCGCGTCTCCCCACCGTATCGATAGCTTCTCGTGGCAGAAATGGAAGCTTTTATGTCACTTGTGGTTGATTCAGAAACTCGATAATCGTATCTCCCGTAGACACGATCGACTAAGTGGCAAGGGCACCAGGCTCGCAGATCGTTGCGTCGCAACATCCATCCGACCAGAGTCGCGGGTGTGGGTATATGGAGGTTGTGGACGCGTGGAGAGAGATAACCACTTCTATGGCTGGCACATTGTTACAGCCGCATTCGTTGTGGCGGTGTTTGGCTGGGGGCTAGGGTTCTATGGTCCGCCGGTTTATTTGGAAGTGGTACGCCAAACCCGCGGGTGGCCTGTCGCGCTCATCTCCGGTGCCGTCACCCTGCATTTTGTGGTCGGGCTCCTAATCATCCCTGGACTTCCGTCTTTGCATCGGCGCTTTGGACTACCAGCCGTCACCTTTATCGCCGCACTTTGTATGGCATCCGGCGTTCTAGGATGGGCTCTCGCGAGGACGCTGCTACAGCTTTACGTAGCGGCGCTACTCACAGGCGCAGGATGGTCAGCCCTTGGAGCCGTCGCTATCACCGACATCGTTGCGCCTTGGTTCGTTACCAAGCGTCCTTTGGCCCTGGGGGTGGCTTTCAACGGCGGAAGCGTCGGCGGAGTCATCTTCTCGCCGCTTTGGGTCATTCTGATTCACAGGATCGGTTTCATTCCTTCAGCACTAACCGTTGGAACGATCATGGTCATTGTCCTAGGTGCCCTGGCAGTATTCGTCCTAGGACGGACCCCGCTGAGCTTGGGGCAACATCCGGACGGTGAGCCCGAGGAAACTGCGTCTGGATTGATCAATCCAGTTCCCGCGACCGGCCCCATTGCGGTTCGAGAGTCTCTGTCGCGGGACCGCGCCTTTCTAACGTTGTGCAGCGGCATGACGTTGGCTCTGTTTGCGCAAACGCGCGTCGTTGCTCATCTTGTCTCGGTGCTCGTACCGGCCCTCGGCACCCAAGGCGCAGGC
>NZ_JBFRCY010001000.1:0-1248 GCF_052113305.1 Terriglobus sp. YAF25 | reverse complement strand
ATACCGAGTCTCTGCTGGAGACGGAGACCGGCCTGGGCCGCCAGGCTCGCCGCACTCTCCAGACCATTCAGCGGGCGTTGAATGATGTCTCAAACACGCTTACCCGGCTCACGGATCTGTATCGGCAGAGGGAGCCTCAGGTTGTCTCCGCGCCGATTGACCTGAATCAACTTGTGCGCCAGACCATCGAGCTGACCAATGCCCGCTGGTCTGCCATGCCGCAGCAAAACGGAATTGTGGTCCGCATGGTTACAGACCTGGCGTATGGGATTCCGCCGATCCGAGGGCTTGAAAACGAACTCCGGGAAGTGCTCGTCAACCTCATCTTCAACGCCGTCGATGCCATGGCGAATGGCGGTACGTTAACGCTGCGGACTGGTATTGCGAAGACCAGTTGTTCAGAGGGAGGACCTACCGAGATTCGTGGCGTGTATCTGGAAGTGGTCGACACCGGTGTTGGTATGGACGAAGAAGCCAGGCGGCGGTGCATGGAGCCCTTCTTCACCACCAAGGGGGATCGCGGCACCGGACTTGGCCTTGTCATGGTGCAGGGTGTCATGGAGCGCCACAGTGGTGAGTTGGAGATTGACAGTGCCGTCGGTAAAGGGACGACGGTGCGTCTGACCTTTACCGCAACAGAAGCCGCGGTAAGTAGACCTGCTCCCACTGCGCCTGCCGGTACCGTATCGAAGCCGGTGAGGATTCTGCTCGTAGACGACGATCCTCTCCTGTTGAAGCCATTGCGCGAGGTGCTGGAACTGGACGGCCACGACGTGGTTACGGCAAACGGCGGTCAGTCAGGAATCGATGCGTTTCATGCGGCGCTTTCTCAGAACAAACCCTTTTCTATCGTCTTCACAGACCTGGGAATGCCCTATGTCGACGGCAAAAAAGTAGCACTCTCCGTTAAGGAAGCCGCAGCCGCTACACCTGTGATCCTGCTGACCGGTTGGGGATACCGCTCAGGCAACGAAGATGAGACGCCGGCTAACGTAGACCTGGTTCTGAGCAAGCCGACAAAACGCGGAGACCTGCGCTCTGCAGTCGAGCGCTTCTCCGGAAACGAGCCCAACTAAGTCGTAGTTACAATTCGACAGGCCATACTCTGGGTGCCCATTCACCGGGTCCCCAACGAACTTGTTCGTTGGGGTGGTCACGCGTAGCGTGAGTGGGAGATTCGAGCGAAGCCTCGCCATTGGTAGATCCCGGCGTAGAGAATAATCACTCACGTCAGGGGCGGCTTTCTAC
>NZ_JBFRCY010000999.1:0-2292 GCF_052113305.1 Terriglobus sp. YAF25 | reverse complement strand
CTCTTGATGGCGGTTACGATGCATGGGCAGACACATGTGGTGAACGCCGGCTTTGGCGGCAGAAATACCGCCGAGCTCGAAAAACGTTTTGCGCAGGAGCTGGCGGAGGCCAAGCCTGCCTATGTCGTTCTCTTCGCCGGCACCAACGATGCATTGAACGACGCCAAGTTTCTCACTCCATTGCAGACCAGAGAGCACCTTACCGCGATGGTCCAGCAGGCCCAGGCTGCCGGAGCGGCCGTGGTTCTGGTGACCGTGCACGATCCGGATCTCACGCGGTTGCTGGAACGTCATCGGCCGGAGGCATATGGTATTTTGCCGCCGCTGGAGCGGGTGGCCCAGGTGAACGCCGTGATCGAAGAAGTAGCCCGGACCCACCATGCGGCCGTTGTCCCATTTCACGACATTCTGCAGCAGGCCGGCGGCGCCAGTGCCGAGCTCAGTACCGATGGAGTTCACCTCACAGCGAAAGGCTACGGCATGCTGGCGGCGGCGGTACGCTCGAAGCTTCCACCGCAGATCTCTCCGAACGTTTCGATTTTGTGCATGGGTGACAGCCTGACTTATGGCATCGGCGTCCGTCCTGATGGCACTCCAGAGAGCGCCGAAACCTACCCTGCGCAACTTCGCGCTCTGCTTCAGTGACGACAACGCTGGCGACAGGAGTTTGATGACACACCCTAGGCCTGCGTAGAATGCCCTGCATGGCAACGACTCTCCCGCCGCCGGTTCAGGAATCTTCGGAGACTTCCGGCGCCATCGAAGCGCATGTGCAGCGAGTGCTGCATAGTCCGCACTTCGCCCGGGCGGAAACGCAACGCAAGTTGTTGCAATACCTGTGGGAGCATCGCTTTGAGAGTGTGAGCGAGTATGCCATCGCCACAGAGGCGCTTGGCCGGCACAGCAACTTCGATTCCACGACGGACGCGTCGGTCCGCGTCCATATCTCCCGCCTGCGCCGCAAGCTGAAGGACTACTACCAGCAGGAGACCGATGAGCCTGAGCTCCTGGTCATCCCCACCGGCACCCATCAACTGATGGTGCTTGATCATCCGGCGCCTGCGATTGTGGCGCCCTTGCCGGAGCCGGATCTCGATCAGCCCCGATCCGCATCATTCTACCGACGCCGATCTTGTTTTCGTTTCCGAATGCCCCGACCTTCCGTTTCCGCTCCACGATGGTCAACGACTACAGCGATATTCCAAAGGACCCTCAGTTCGAGGCGTTGACGAAGGATCTGGGAAAGCCGTCGTTGGAGCAGCCCTACACCGTATCCTGGGACACCCTTGCTGCCATCGATATGGCGCGCTACCTGGACTCGGTCGGCGCCAAACAGCGCGTCTCGTTCGATGTGACCCGTGACCTGTCTCCGATGGTCCTGGAACAGGCGAATGTGATTACCCTCGGGACTCACCAGACGCTCCAGCCGCTCCACGACTATCTACAGGCGATGAACTTCACGCTGTCGCAGTCGGAGCTGCGGGTGACCAATGCTCATCCTGCCAAGGGAGAGCAGACATCTTACGAGATCATCCGTAAGTCGAGGGACCGTGAGGTGCGTCCCTCTATTATTTCCATTCTGCCAGGCCGTGCACCGGGACTCAAAGTCCTCCTGATGCAATCTCGAGACACAGGAGCTCTGGTTGCACTCATCTCGTCTTCGGCCGGCTCCAACTCCATTGAGGAGATGTGGAGGAAAAACGGTTCACCTAAATACTTTGAAATGGTGACTTATACCGAGGTGGAGAACAATCGGGCGCTACGTACATGGCCGGTGGCAATGCATGTCTTCACCGCGCAAGCCCCTGCAAATTCAATGTAACAGCGCGTAACATACGGCTCGAAACGTGTCAGCGACGCCACTGGGATGGCAGTATCCATTTCATGACTGGATTGCTGCATCGCATATTCCCCCTTACTGCTGCTCTTCTTCTTTTCGCCCCGCCAGCCATCTCGCAAAGCGCTCCGCCGTCCGTTGACCTGGTGGTCTACGGCGGCACGGCCTCTGGTGTCATGACCGCGTATGCTGCCGCAAAGGAAGGGCTGCATGTCGTCCTGCTCGAACCTGGCACGCACCTTGGCGGCATGGTGACCGGCGGGCTTTCGGCGACCGATGTCGCGCACTATCAGATCATTGGAGGCTACGCCCGCGAATTCYACCGTCAGGCCGCCGCTCACTACGGCGTGCGCACCCTGAACAAGCACGACGACTGGCTCTCGGAGCCAAAGGTGGGAGAGGCGATCTTCCAGCAGTGGCTCAAGCAGGCGGGCGTCGAAGTTCAGTTCCACGAG
>NZ_JBFRCY010000998.1:0-1266 GCF_052113305.1 Terriglobus sp. YAF25 | reverse complement strand
CCGTCAATCGGGCATGATAGTGATAGTCCATCCGTTCCTCCGGAAACTTCTATTTGCTCGTCACAAACAGAATCTCCAGATACAAACGGATGGACAACAACCTCTTGAAACATCACAGGTGCCCCACCCTCACGAAGTTAGGGTGGGTACGAATCCACGGAATTATGGCGCGGGCCTTCAGCCCTTTAACATCTTGTTGGCACTGCAACCTGGGGCGTTGCCCCAGGCTGATATGGAACGCGCCTTCAGCGCTTTAACGCCCCCCGCCATACAGACTCATCCTTCAATGAATTTCGCATGAAATCACAGAGCACCTGTCTCCTCTTAAGTTTGAGTTAAGTCGCAAGCGCCTACGCTGAAGTTCAGTTAGTGCCCCCCAACGACTTACCACATCGTAGAGACCTCTCCCCCTTGCACGTAAAGAGGCCGACGATGTAGGGAATCCATTCACTCCAACCCGGGCTTTTCAAAGGGATAAGAGCGTATGCGCAAATTTTTCTGGCAAAGTTTTGTTCTTCTATTTGTCTGTCTATGGGCGGATAGATCTCTCACTGCACAAACAATCTCCGGTGGAATCGCAGGAAACGTGCGCGATACCGCCGGAGCTGTTCTCGTCAGTGCAAAGGTGGTTCTTGAACCATCGCAACGTCAGGTAGCTACGGACAATCATGGAGAGTTTCGTTTCCCCAACCTGGCTCCGGGTACATACACGCTTACCGCGTCGTATGTGGGATTTAAGCAGTTCATCACGACCGTCAGTGTCGTCTCGAATCAGACGCAGAACGTTGCGGCAATGCTCGAGGTAGCATCTGACAGCGATACGGTGATCGTTACAGCGCCTCGCCTGCGCGGCGATGCCGAAGCCATCAACATTGAGCGTATGTCTGCCGAGATCGTTCAGGTTGCGCCGGCGGGTGTGATCACCAGTCTTCCCAACACGAATATCGCCGATGCCATCGGYCGTCTGCCCAGTGTGTCGCTGGAACGAGATGAGGGCGAAGGAAAGTACGTGCAGATCCGTGGAACGGAGCCGCGGCTTTCCAACTTGACCATCAACGGTGTCAACGTGCCATCGGTGGAGGTGACGGTACGCAACGTCAAGATGGATGCGATTCCATCCAACGGGATTGACCGTATCGAGGTCTACAAAACCCTTGCTGCAGACCAGGATGCTGATGGTGTGGGCGGCACCGTGAACCTCGTAACACCCACGGCGCAGGATAAGCCAACCTACTCGCTTAACGGAACCGCGGGCTACAACCCCCC
>NZ_JBFRCY010000997.1:0-1267 GCF_052113305.1 Terriglobus sp. YAF25 | reverse complement strand
CAGCGGGACACGTGTCGGTGTCTCGTCCAGCCACTTCCCCAGTGGATCGACCAGCGTGTGGAAGGTCACATCATCATCGGCCAGCGTGGCGGTCCACAGCTCCCAGTCCAGCTTGGTGTAGTCTCTGCGGCTGTCGAGCGGAAGGCCGTACTGATTCAACTTCGTCTTGTAAAACGCCAGCTCGGTGTTCTTCACCGACGCCGGGAAGAGCTTCAGCCCCAGCAGGTCGTCCCACACCAGGTTGTACTTCTGGCTCCACGTATTGGCCGCATCAAAGGCCAGCTTGTAGTGGTCTCCTTCGCGGGCAAGGTCGCTCCATTTCTTCGCCATCTCCGCCGCCAGGCCGGCATACTCCTTTGCAAGCCTGTCGTCGCCCACGCCTTTGGCCATCTCCGCGAACGCTCCCAGAGCATCAATCGCCTTGATGGACAGGTTGGCGTTGTGCGCCAGATGGCCGGCAAAGTCATCGGTCGAGAGTTGATTCTCCGGGTCCAGACCTTTGTCCTTCAGATACGCCGCCCACTTCACCAGCAGCGGCCAGTACTGTTTAGCAAAGTGCCAGTCACCCTGGGCGCGCCCCATGGCCGCAATCATCAGCAGCATGTTGCCGCTCTCTTCCACCGGCATCTGGTCGTCCTCGGTGCGCTCTCCGCCGCCATAGACCTGTCCATTGGCAAGCGGATACGTTCCCAGGTCATGCGGCGCGAAGGGGAACTTCCACCGCGACAACGCCGCATACTCCATCACCGGCTTGAGTTGAGCCTCCAGCAACGCCGGATTGAAGTACAGAAAGAACGGCGAGGACGGATACAGCACATCCACTGTCGCGATGCAGCCGTTGGAGAAGTTCTCCTTGGGGAACTGCAGCGGCGAACCATCCAGATCGGCTGCCAGCCCATTGGCCGCCAAGGTCTGGCGGAAGGCCAGTGTAGCCAGGCGCGCATACACCGGGCCGCCATCCTTCAGCAGTTTCGCTGTCAGTTTCTCGTCGAAGTCCTTTGAGCGCTTGGCCACTGCGGCATACTCCTGCATCGCCTGGGTCAGCATTGCCTGCGGCGTCTTCCCGTCGCGTGCCCAATAGGGCTTGAGGCGGCGGTTTAGATACTCGATCGCCAACGGCTGCGTAAAGGCGAGGCCGACGTGACGCTCCACCGTCTGCGATGCGGGAACCTGCAGCTTCATCTCCACCGCAAGCTGGGGAGAACGGTCGGCGGCGCGCGGCTGGTCCAGATCATCGTCCTGCGGCAGGTTTCCTGACTTCAGGAAC
>NZ_JBFRCY010000996.1:0-2240 GCF_052113305.1 Terriglobus sp. YAF25 | reverse complement strand
GGAGAACGCCTGTGTCCCCGCTCAGGACCTCTTGGCGCGGCATCTCTGCCTCGCTGCTTTTTCTGTCGACAGTTCTAGTCAATGGTTGCGGTTCGGATGGAAGCGATTCTTCCATCGGCAAGCCTTTTGCAAATGTCGTCTTCCTTGGTGACTCCCTCACTGCCGGCTATCAAAACGGCTCACTCCTCGATAGCCAGCAGAAGAATGGTTACGCCGCACTTATCGCCACGCAGGCAAACTTCTCCCTCACGCTTCCGCTGATCACACCTCCCGGAGCGCCTGCCGTGCTGCAGCTCGTCAAGACAGGTCCGCCACCGGTCATCGTCACCGCGTCCGGAACTACCACCGGGCGAGATAATCCCACCGAGCAGCCAAACGATCTCGCCGTTCCCGGCCATCTGCTCCATGACATCCTCAACACCACACCATCGGCCATAGCCGCGACAGGCCAGCAGTTGATGACCAATCTCGTTCTCGCCTTCCCCGCGGGCAACACGAAGTCGCAGATCGATGAAGCTATCACGCTCAAGCCAAGCACCGTGATTGTATGGGCGGGCAACAACGACGCTCTCATCGCCGATGAAGAGGGCACACCCTCCGTCATGACATCGCTATCGAGCTTCACCACCGACTTCATCCAGTTGATGACCACGCTGAAGTCGAAGACATCGGCCAACCTGGTCGTCGCCAACATTCCAGACGTCACCGCCGTTCCTTACATGGTGCCGGCCAATACTGTCATCGCGCAGGTCTCTGCGCTTACCAGTATTCCTGCCTCCACTGTGGCTGCGATCCTCGGTATTCAAAACGGAGACCTGGTGAATCTCGACGGAGTGCAGGCGCTGCAGGCATCTGCCGCCGGTGGAAAGCTGACAAAGCTGGCCGATAACTACGTCCTTACCGCATCCGAGGTAGCGGCCGTGCAAGCCACGGTCAACAGCTACAACCAGGTGATCCAGCAGCAGGCACAAGCCGTGGGAGCAACCGTCGTCGACATGCATGCCTACTTCGCTTCCATGCAGGCGGGCGTCACGGTCAATGGCAAAACCGCAACCACGACATTTCTCGGCGGCCTCTTCGGCCTGGACGGTATCCACCCTTCCAACACCGGCTACGCTCTGTTGGCCGTCCCCGCAACACACTTACCGCTCAGATAGGGCATGTCGAAAATGCGGAAATGCCATAAGTATGGGGCCACATCCATCCCAACAGGGATGGATGTGAAATTCGAGCGAAGCCCGAACCAAGCTCTGTGCTATGACCCGGCACGACAAAAGGCGCGGATCAGATCCGCGCCTTTTGCTGCTCTCTGCTGTCACTTGCTACTGCACGGTGACGCTCAAGCTATTCGAGGCTGCCGCCCCAGGGTTGGTCGCTATCAGCGATCCCGAGCCGGTTGCCGCTAGATCGCTTGCCGGAATGGCGACAGTGACGTGCGTGGAATCGACAATCTTGGTCGTGCGGTATGCACCGTTCCAGCTCACCGCTACACCCGGCGCGAAGTTCGCCCCGGTCAGGGTCAGCAATACATTTCCTGACCCCTTTGTGAGTGTTGTTGACGAGGCAGACGCCAGCGATGCAGCAGCCGCTCCCGAAGTCATGAGCCCGGGAACGATCGCAGCACCTCGTAGCAGGTAGATATGACCGGTGGAGGTCAGAACAGCAATGCCATCCTGCCCCCAGCGAATGATATCGACTGGTGAGTAACTAGTGGAGCCTTCGATAGTCGCCATATTGAGTGGCAACGTAGCGACGGACTGATAGGTATTCAGATCGAACACCGCGATGCCGGTCACTGTGCTCGAGTTCGAAGAGCTTGTTGCTGGATAGAAAGCACGATGCAGTGGCGCGTCCGGTTCCAACGCCTGTGAATTGGAGAAGCCGCCTCCGCTCACCCCAGCCAGAGTGGCGATCTGGGTTGCCGGCTTGGTTGACGGATCTGCGATGCCACCACCGTTGGCAAACGCAAGCCCGCCACTCAGCTTGAAGCATCCGAAGTGATTGAGCGTCGATTCGCTATATTGCGAATAGTTGTAATAGACGAAGCCGCTTGAGGTAACCGTGTAGTGATCGAGAGAAAAGCCGCTAGTGTCCGTATCGAACGCCAACATATTCGCTGCGTCCAGGAACGAGAGGCAAGATCCGCTATATGGTCCGGAGGCCTGGCCACGAATCGCCGCCGTCTTGTGCACTGGATCAAAGTCATAAATTGCATTTCCAGTAAACGATGCGATATCGAG
>NZ_JBFRCY010000995.1:0-1269 GCF_052113305.1 Terriglobus sp. YAF25 | reverse complement strand
GACCAGGAACAGCGTCATTCCGCGTTCCCGGACGACGGTCCTGATCTTCTCCAGCGCATCCTTCTGGTTAGCAGATAGTCGATTTTCGAGCAGGTAGATGTAGTCGGCCATAGATAGGCGGGCAGCGCTCCGGACTTCGGATTCGTCGCTAACTCTCGCCGTATCAATCGCTTAGCACCGGCAAGCAAGACGACACAAAAGCCAAATGTAACATATAGGTACCGCTTTTGCTACATTCCTGCTGCTTTTTATGAACCCGATGAGACAATGCCGTGTATGCCTGCGGGACGAAAAAAAGTTCTCATCCGAAGATTTAGCCGCGACACCATAGCCGGCTACCTGCCGGCTGCAGGCTTTGTTCAGGACGATGCACTGGAGCTCCTGGATCTCTCCGGAAGGGTAATGCCGATTCCCCTCTCCGAGATCAAGATGGTGCTCTACGTCCGCGACTTCAACCTTACGGAGAAAGATCCGGAGCGGACACTGCGGAAGACCTTTCTCTCCAAGCCGCGAACAGAGGGTCTCTTTATCCGCCTGAAGCTCCGCGACGAAGATGTGCTGGAAGGACTGGCCCCGTTAGATATCAGCCTGATGGATTCCGCAGCGGAGGACAAGGGGGTCCAGTTCACACCTCCCGATGTCCGGTCCAATGTGCAGCGGATCTTCGTCCCTCGCCGGGCCATTGAGAGCATGGACCTTCTGGCGGTGATCACCACGCCGTCCAAGAAGAAACCCGTCGCCGCGACCTCCTCAGACAAATCCCTCCAGGAACAGCTCTTCGCCACCGAGCTGCCGCCGAACTCGCGGCCCAATTAAGCTCGAAAAATGCTTTAGGCATCTCATCCAATACGAAAGGGCGGCCGAAGCCGCCCTTTTCATATTCTGCCCCTTAGTTCAGTCGGCTGCGACTTCTCTCTCGACCTGAGCCTGCACCTTCGAGTTGAAGCGAGAGTAGGTGAAGTAGACGATCAGGCCGATTACGAGCCAAACGATCAGCCGGGCCCAGTTCTGCCAGCCGAGCTTGTACATCATGTATCCGTTGAAGATCACGCCGAGAACCGGTACCACCGGGATGGGCCATACCAGCGGAGCACGGAAGGGGCGCTCGCGACTCGGATCGGTCTTGCGCAGCACCACGACCGCGCAGGAGGCTAAGAATCCGCAGCGCGATCTGCCGATCGGTATCATCCTCTCGCTGCTGATCTGCACCGTGCTCTATATCGGTGTCGCCGGTGTTCTCACCGGCATGGTCTATTGGAAGGACATCAA
>NZ_JBFRCY010000994.1:0-1274 GCF_052113305.1 Terriglobus sp. YAF25 | reverse complement strand
GAACGTGACACCGCGATCGGCAAGATGGAGACAAAACGAGCAACTTTGGCACGGACTGCGCAGAAGCTTGTGGAGGATGGTATCGAGTTCCAACCTTCCGACCTTCCTCGCTCATTTCGTATGGCACCGGAAAGCGCCAATATCGCCTAACCGAACAGCGAGCGGCTCATACCCTGAAGCTGCACCGCCCAGGGCTACATCATCACTCACAGCTGCTTGCTGATAGTGCTTCACATCCGCAAGACAATGGACATGCATCCAAGGAAGTGCGGCACGTAATATCAGCCACCGCACCCGGCTTTGCTTGCGTTCAGAATGCCATTCAGCAGGCGACTCTACATCAGAAACATGGAGATCACTCTATGCGGAAATCGATCCTATCGCCGGATGTCGATCAA
This sequence comes from Terriglobus sp. YAF25, assembly GCF_052113305.1. NCBI lineage: Bacteria > Pseudomonadati > Acidobacteriota > Terriglobia > Terriglobales > Acidobacteriaceae > Terriglobus > Terriglobus sp. YAF25. The sequence goes on along the minus strand of NZ_JBFRCY010000994.1, from coordinate 876 downwards.
GTAATCCCATCCTCCGATCATTGGCTCAACCTGGAGGAGCTCGCGAGCGTCGAGATCTCCTCGGAAGATCCTCGGTATCCGTTCGAAGATGCTTTGCAAGGAACAGAACAGGGTGGATGGAGAGCAGCAACGCCTGGTCCCCAGGTAATCCGCCTGACATTCGACAAGCCTCTCTCAATTCGCCGCATACGGTTGGAGTTCCGTGAGGATGGACCAGAGAGAGCTCAGGAGTTCGCGCTGTATGCTACGTCCGCGAATCAGGCTCGCAGAGAAGTATTACGCCAACAGTGGACCTTCAGCCCTGGAGGCACTACACAGGAAATCGAAGACTATTCCGTGGAGTTGGTGGATGTAACCGTGATCGAGCTCCAGATCGATCCAGGCCGTCACGACAAGCAGAGGATCGCGTCTCTCCAATCAATTGCGATCGCCTGAAACCTACAGTAGCAAAACGCCTCACTCTGCAACGGCGTTCGAAAGGATTCAGATATGCGCTCCTTCCAGGTCTACCGTGCTCTCGATCGAATTCCGAATCGTTTTGCTCTCTGCCAGACCGTCTGTCGAGGCGCCCGGCATATTCACGTCGACGGAACTCCATTCGGCGGTACTGTCACGGCAATGCTCCACGGTATCGAGAGTGGTGAATTTCACAGCCAGGTCGAAGTCAGAGCGCCTGGAAATAAAAAAGGACTTCTGGCCGCCTGAAGCGGTTTCCACAAGGAATGGCCCACATCAATGCCCGAAGGACAACGTTGTCTGCTTTTCCGGTACCTGCAGTGTGATGCCGCCGACGTCGTTCGTGGAGACAGTCACCTCTTCTTCAGCAGGACCATATTCATGAGAGACCTTGGGCGGTGGCGCGCCTGAGGCCGCGGT
>NZ_JBFRCY010000993.1:0-1275 GCF_052113305.1 Terriglobus sp. YAF25 | reverse complement strand
CTCACACGCCTGCCGACTATGTAAAGCGAAAGCTGCCCAGCATGGATCACCAGTTCCTGGAACTGGCAGATGTGGATATCACCCGGGAGCCGATGGAAGTGGGACCGACCTGTCACTACATGATGGGGGGCATCCGCGTGGACGCAGAGACGGCGCAGACATCCATCCCGGGGTTGTTCGCAGCAGGAGAGGCCGCTGCGGGCCTGCACGGAGCAAACCGGCTGGGCGGCAATTCACTTTCCGATCTACTGGTGTTTGGTCGACGAGCGGGACTGGCGGCCGCGGAACACGCCAGGCGAAGCGAGACGCTAACGATCGATTCCTCCCATATCGAAGAATCCGTCCAGCAAATGCTCGCACCGTTTGAACGGCTGGATGGCGAGAGCCCCTACGCCATTCACAGCGATTTGCAGGCCACTATGCAAAGCCTTGTTGGCATCTTTCGTTGTGAGGAAGACCTTCGCCGAGCTTTGTCGGAGATTGAGACACTGAAAGAGCGTACGGCACGCGTGCGTGTTGAAGGCTCACGGCTCTTCAACCCAGGCTGGCACCTGGTGTGGGACCTGCACAGCATGTTGACCATAGCTGAAGGCGTGACCCGCAGCGCGCTTGCACGCCGCGAGAGCCGCGGCGCGCATAGTCGCATTGACTACCCAGCCCTGGACGATACGTGGGGAAAGAAGCATAATGTCGTGGTCAAGAATGCCGGCACGATGACGCTCGTCGATGCCCCCGTTCTTGAGATGCCAGATGATCTGAAGCAATTGCTGGCAGAAGATAGCGGAGCGAAATAGCGGAGGCTGGCCATGGCGGAGGTCCCGTTCGCAGAGGCAACGTTGCAAATCTTCCGGGGTGACCGCGAAGACGGCAAGACCGTTGACTATCGAGTGCCGCTCGTTCCCGGGATGGTAGTGCTCGACGCGCTTCACTGGGTTCAGTCGCATCAGGCGCCCGATCTGGCCATCCGCTGGAATTGCAAGGCGGGAAAATGCGGCTCATGCTCGGCCGAGGTCAATGGCCGGCCGCGGCTCGCCTGCAAAACACGCATGGACTCTCTTCCACTCGATCAGCCCATCACCATCTTTCCGATGAAGGCTTTCCCCGTGATCAAGGATCTGGTGACTGACGTTTCCTGGAACTTCAGCGTCAATCGGAAGATCCCTCCTTTCCAGCCACGGGCCGGTGTCGTGTGGAAGATGGATCAACGGGACGTCGATCGCGTACAGGAGTTTCGCAAGTGCATTGAGTGCTTTCTTTGCCAGAATGTCTGCCACG
>NZ_JBFRCY010000992.1:0-1279 GCF_052113305.1 Terriglobus sp. YAF25 | reverse complement strand
CGGCTGCAGTGGCCGCAGAAGGGATGTGAGACAGGGGCGATAATGCCAATCTCGCCGCGGCGATCGCTAAAGCCGTAACGGCGGGCGGTTTCGCTAACGGAATTGGGGGCAAGCTCCACCAGGTCGCCGACGTTGCTCAGACGATTGACGATCTCTTCCAGAGGAATCACCAGATCGCGGGACCAGACCTTGTCCTCTTCCAGCGGCATGAACTCGATGAAGCGGACGATGACATCCTCGGTGCGCGCAAACTCGGCGAAGCGCTCGATCTGGTCGTCGTTCCAGCCCCTCATGAGCACGCAGTTCACCTTCACCGGGGCCAGGCCGGCTGCCTTTGCGGCGCGAATGCCCTCGAGAACGCGCTCATAACTGCGCGGCACCCGGGTAATGCGGGCAAAGGTCTCGGCATCGACCGCATCCATGCTGACGGTAATGCGGCTTAGCCCGGTGCGGCGAAGAGGCTCGGCAAGCTCGGCAAGCAGGTGGCCGTTGGTGGTCAGGGCGATATCGGGACGGTCGCCATCGAGAGTGCGCATCTGGGCCAGCTCGGCGATCAACTCCAGAAGATCGTGACGCAGCAGCGGCTCGCCGCCGGTCAGCCGGATCTTCTCGATACCCATTCCCAGAAAGACGCGGGCGATACGGGCGTAGTCGGCCATGGGCAGCTCGTGCACCGGGGTTGCACCCTGGCCGCTGCGGCAGTAGACACAGCGGAAGTTGCAGCGGTCGGTGATGGAGAGCCGCAGGTCGGTAATAGCGCGGTCGAACTTATCACGCAGCCGTACCGTGCTGCCCATCGGGGTATTACCAGTGGGCATTTGCTCTTCCACCACGGCCATGGAGGGAAAAGACATGTGGAGACTCAAGTATAGGACGCAAAAGGCCACCCTGCCGGGTGGCCTTGGTAAATCGTTTGCCTACCCTTAGTAGCTCTGGAACTCGTTGGTTCCCTTGCGCAGACGCAGGCCGTTGATCAGGAAAGTCAGGGCAAAGATGCCCGTAATCGCGCACCAGTAAACCATGGGGTGGATCACGCCGGGAGAGTAGGTGGCATCCTGGCCGGCCCAAAGGGTCAGCACGATGCAGACGATCAGGCACTGCCCGCCCATCACCAGCAGCAACTGTCCGCGGCGGCGACGAGCGTCAAGAATCTCCACCTCTTCCGGGGTAAGGTTGCGTTCCGCGGCTGGGATCAGCTTGTTTGCCATCGTTCCTGTCTCCTGAAAATCTTGCTTGTCTGCTATTACACCACAGCCGGACGAGCGGCGTGATTGCTGAG
>NZ_JBFRCY010000991.1:0-1282 GCF_052113305.1 Terriglobus sp. YAF25 | reverse complement strand
CCGATGCACAGATCGTGCTCATCGCGACCGGTTCGGAAGTCTCGCTGGCTCTGAAGGCGCTGCCGGAACTGAAGGCTGCAGGCATCTCGGCGAAGGTTGTCTCCATGCCGAGCTTCCGCCTCTTCGACGAGCAGGACGAGGCCTACAGGGCTAGCGTTCTGCCCTCCAATCTGCCCAAGCTGGCCATCGAGGCCGGCGCCACCATGGGCTGGTACAAGTACCTGGGCGGCAACGGCGCTGTTATCGGTATCGACCGGTTCGGCGCATCGGCCCCGGCGCCAATTGTGTTCGAGAAGTTGGGCTTCAACACCGCAAACATCGTTGAGCACGCAAAGAAGCTCACCGGTAAGTAAAAGAAGGAAGGGAAGGGCCTCCGGGAACGGAGGCCCTTTCGCAAGACAGGCAAACGGGCATTGCCTTCCGGCTGGTTCAGGTTTCTTTGAAGACCGCTGCGACCTCCGCCTGCTCCGGAACACAAACTGCACCGCAAACTCCGCCGTTGTTCGGAACGGTGGACTGGGCCTTCCCAGAGGGTCTCTTTGAACCGTCCTGCTGAGGCGGAGCATCGAACGTAACGATGAACCGCCGGCCGGATAATTCAAAAATGGCCCAATAGTTGTCCAATCGTCGTACTGGTTTTACAGAAAGATATAAAAATAAAGCTACGTTAGGAGTCGAGATGGAAATCGGCCTCATTGGTCTGGGAAAGATGGGTGGCAACATGGCGGAGCGTCTTCGCCTTGCCGGCCATAAGGTAGTTGGATTCGACTTTAACCCACAGGCAACCGCCAAACTGACGGCGACCGGATCGGTCGGCGTGAATTCTCTGGAAGATCTGGTAGCGAACCTGACGACCGGAAAGCGCGCCATCTGGATCATGGTTCCGGCCGGAGATCCGGTGGACGAGACCGTAGCCAAGCTGAAGCCTCTGATGAAGCAGGGCGACATCTTTATCGACGGTGGCAACTCGAACTACAAGGACACCATCCGCAGGCACGATGAGCTGAAGCCGCAGGGCTTCGATTTTGTCGATGTGGGAACCTCGGGCGGCGTCTGGGGTCTGCAGGAAGGCTACTCGCTGATGATCGGCGGCGATGAGGAGCCGGTGAAGTATCTCTCGCCTATCTTTGAGGCGCTCGCTCCGGCTGCGGATAAGGGCTGGGGCCACGTTGGACCTACCGGTTCCGGCCATTTCACCAAGATGGTGCACAACGGCATYGAGTACGGCATGATGCAGGCCTTTGCCGAGGGTTTTGCGATTCTGAAGGCTAAGGAGAGTCTG
>NZ_JBFRCY010000990.1:0-1283 GCF_052113305.1 Terriglobus sp. YAF25 | reverse complement strand
GGCCCCGACCGTCAGACTTTGGTTGCGGACCCAAAATGGAACCGTATTTTCGCCGTACGCGGTATCTCGCGGGGCCAGCAGCCGGAAACCTCGGACGGGCAAAAGAACCAGGATTTTATTGTGGCCTCGTAGAAATCGGCACTCCCGGTTCGACGTTTAGGTAGAACGACCAATTTGGTTGGAATCGATAATAGGAGAAAGCTATGCGTTTCATGATGATCGTGATCCCAAAGGGCTATGAAAGTGCAGCTCCAAATGCTATCCCAAGCGCCGAAGCAGTGGCCAAGATGATGGAGTACAACAGGAGTCTGCAGAAGGCCGGCGTGCTGTTGGCGCTCGATGGGCTCCTGCCTCCTTCGACCGGGGCACGTATTTCCTACACCGACGGCAAAGCTACGGTTACAGATGGACCTTTCGCCGAAGCTAAAGAGGTCGTTGGGGGCTACTGGATCATTCAGGTGCGGTCGCGGGAGGAAGCGATTGAATGGGCCAGGCGCGCGCCGATGGCAAACAACGAGATCATCGAAGTGCGTCAAATTCAAGAGATGAGCGATTTTCCCGAGGACATTCAGAAGGCAGCGGAAGGCTTCGAGACTCTGACGAATACCGTGGCCGTCAAAGCATGAGCAAAATCCATCAGACGATTGAGGCGGTGTGGAAGATTGAATCCACCCGCCTTATCGCGGGGATTGCACGCGTTACCCGCGACGTCGGCCTTGCGGAGGAATTGGCGCAGGATGCGCTCGTCGCGGCTCTCGAGCAATGGCCGGAAGAAGGTATCCCGGAAAAGCCTGGGGCATGGCTGATGACGGCAGCCAAACGTCGCGCCATTGACTATTTACGTCGCGGACAAATGCTCGACCAGAAACACGGAGAGATCGCCCGGGAAATTGAGTTCCAACAACAACAGTTGTCGGACGCATTGGACAGAGCCCTGGACCAGGTCATCGACGACGATGTCCTGCGCCTTATCTTTACTGCCTGCCATCCGGTTCTCGCAATGGAAGGCCGTGTCGCACTTACGTTGCGGCTGATCTGCGGACTCACCACAGCCGAGATTGCCCGGGCTTTCCTGGTGCCGGAGAAGACTCTGGGCCAGCGGATCTTTCGCGCCAAGAGGACTCTCACCGAAGCCCATGTTCCCTTTGAGACTCCGCGTGGAGATGAGCTGCGCAGAAGAGTGGAGTCCGTACTTTCGGTCGTCTACCTGATCTTCAATGAGGGATATACGGCAACCTCAGGCGAGGAGTGGATGCGGGTCGCACTCTGTGACGACGCATTGC
>NZ_JBFRCY010000989.1:0-1289 GCF_052113305.1 Terriglobus sp. YAF25 | reverse complement strand
GGGCATGGCTTTAGCCATGCCGTATCAGGTGTAGAAAGCAAGCGGCTTTAGCCGCTGAGGGCAAAGTGTTGGAGAAGCAGATTTCTCCGCTCCCTGTGACAAAACAAGCGGCCCCGAGTACTTGACAGAAGTACGAATTATTTCGTATTAAAGATAAAAATAGATTCATAGTTCTTCCTGGACGGTTATCTGATGCGATGCAGCAACGCAAAGGAGGCAACGTGTCCATTCGCTTGAGTTCAATCTATTTGATGATCTTTGTCTGTATGGGTGGAGTTGTTGTGTCATCGCTCCCTGCCCAGCAACCGTGTCGTGGTGCGGAGCTCAAAGACTCCGGCAAGGCATTGGAACGATCGGGAGATCGGCCTGGAGCGATCCGTCTTTATCAGCAGGCGGAGCAGGCTTATGAGCGATGTGGGCAGCAGGCAGAGGCGGTGATGCTGGCGAATGATCTTGCCGATGTCTACATGGCTGCGGGAGAGATGAAGAAGTCTTATCAGCAGAAGCTGATTGCGTTGAAGGGCTTCCAGCAGGCGAAGGATGAGATCAACATCTTTCGCGCCTCGGTCGCGATTGCGACGATTCTGTTCACGCAGAAGAAAAAGGAGGAGGCGTCGCGATATCTCGATATGGCACGGGTGGCTGCCCAACAGGCTGCCTTGGGTGATGACGATCGCGCGATGCTGCTAACTCTGGAGGGCGCCGAGATGCAACTCGCCGGAGCGCCGGAGGCGGCGTTGCCATGCCTCCGCGATGCACTTCGGCTTTGGATTGTGGTGGAGGGACCTGCTCATCCGAATGTTGGATGGGCGCATTTGATGCTGGGGCAGGACCTGGCGATCGCAGGGCGCCCCGAACCCGCGCTTCAGGAGCTGCAGACTGCAATCTCGATTCTGCATGTGAAGCTGCCGCGGAACGATCCGCATTATGTCTTTGCCGTGAAGGAGTATGCGCATGTGCTGGAGATGGCGGGAAGGAAGTCGGAGGCGAAGGGAATGATGGCTGCGGCGTTTCAGTGAGAATGCAAAACGGGCCGATACATATCTGCACTCCAAGTGATATACAGCTTGGGTTGGAAAATTGGTCTGTGTGCGGTCGATTCCGTTGACCCGATAGGCGAGAGACAGCCGCAAAGAGACATAGCCCTCAGCGGCTAAAGCCGCTTGCTTTGTGGCTTTCATACGGCACGGCTGAAGCCGTGCCCTTAAGCAAGGCATTTGCACCTGCGGTGCAAAACGATTGCGCTACGCGCAATGGCCGGCTCCGTATGCAGCGAAGCTCCGAAGCTC
>NZ_JBFRCY010000988.1:0-1296 GCF_052113305.1 Terriglobus sp. YAF25 | reverse complement strand
GCTTCGCAAGGCTTATTGCCTTTTCCATTTCGCCGCTGTTCACCTGCTCCACGAATCCAACGCCCTGCCCAAAATCGACGCTAACGGAGTCCCCAAGTAACTGCTTCAGTCCCGCGACAACACTCGTTTTATGTGATGGAGTTCCGTAGTAATTTCCTGTCTCGTATTCCTCTCCACCTGCAGGCCCGATCACGGCAATCTTGTGCACCACTTCACGATGAAGCGGCAGAAAGTTTTGCCGGTTGCTCAACAGGGTGAGTGACTCCGCGGCCAGCTTTTGCGCGAGTTCAAGATGTTCCGGTGCACGAACCACATCCATCGAAATCCTGGCATATGCACTCGTCTCGGGTGGATCAAATGCACCAAGGCGGAAGCCTACGCGTAAGACGTTCCGTACTGCTGCATCCAATTCTTTTTCGGTGAGAAGCCCGCGTTTGACAGCGATCGGGAGGTTCTTTTCAAACTCCGCATCATCCGAATCATTGCCGGCTTTGATCGCTTCGGCAGCCGCAGCCACGGGATCCTCAGACCATCGTTGACCAGGCTCTGAGCCGTTCCGATTGTTCCCCCCATCCGTAAGAAGATGAACCGCTCCGAGATCATCCGTGACGAAGCCGTCGAAGCCCCATTTCTTTCGCAGAATCTCCGTCAAAAGATAATGATTAACCGCGTCCGGCGTCCCGTTGATTGCGTTATAGCTGGACATCACTGACTGCGCATGGCCCTCCATGATTGCGGCTCTCCAGTGAGGTAGCCAATACTCAAAGAGGTTGCGTTCATCCACTGCTGCTGAAAGGTGTTGCCGACCGGTTTCAACGTTGTTGACTGCGAAATGCTTTACCGTTGCCGCTAACTTAAGGTGATTGATGTCGTCGCCCTGCAAGCCACGAATATAGGCAACCGCAAAATGGCTCGTCAGCAGTGGATCTTCGCTGAATACTTCCTGGATGCGTCCCCATCGTGGGTCACGGGAGATGTTGATTACCGGTGAGCGAAAGACAAGTCCATGTTTGGAGCGCGGCCCGTCAGCATGGGCGTTATAGAGAGCGCGCGCTTCATCACTCATCTTTTCCGCCACAGTGTGAATCAGCGCGGGATCCCAGGTCGCGCCCATAGCAATCGGAGCGGGAAAAAGTGTTGTCGGCTGCTTAGACCACACCCCGTGAAGCGTCTGATTCCATCCGCCCCACATAGGAATTCCTAGTCGCGGAATTCCCTGGTTGAGATGGTTTAGCTGCTGAGCCTTTTCCTCAAGCGTCAACTGCCCGATTAGATTCGTGATGCGTTCTTCAATCG
>NZ_JBFRCY010000987.1:0-1299 GCF_052113305.1 Terriglobus sp. YAF25 | reverse complement strand
CTGGTACACCGAACCCATGGCTGATCRCCGTGCCATGATGCACGAGCACGGCATGATCGGCCGCCGCTACGCCGATCACGTCCGCCAGATCATCACCGGTTCCATCGGCCTTGATGACTGGGAGTGGGGAGTCGACCTCTTCGCCGACAATCCCATCATCTTCAAAAAGCTGATCTACGAGATGCGCTTCGACAAGGTGAGCGCGGTCTACGCTTCCTTCGGTCAGTTCTTTCTATCGGTTCGCGTCCATGCCGCCAACGTCAGCCAGTGGTTTGACGGCACGCTCGCCTGATCTGTCTGTTCCGAGCTGTTACACCTCCAGCGCGACTACCTCGTAAAGCTCCACGCGAGGGACAGTAAGAGAAACGCGCTTCCCATTCTGCTGGAACACAATCGGCATCCCTGCGTGGAGCAGGGATGCTTTTTTGATCTTCTTCGCATCCGGTAATCGAATCTCCAGCCTCTGATCTGTCAGCGTCGCCGGTTTGCGCATGTGTCCACGAAACGCATTTGCCCCCGTGTAGTTCAGCAGGTGGAAGGCATAGCCCGGCTGTGTCTCCCATGCGGTGACTTCAATCAGCCCATCTCCACGCACGTCAACGACATTGGTGTCCTTCAGCAGCCAGCGCACGGCGTTCGTAATCCGCCGGCCAAGATCAGGATGGTCGAGCCTCCAGAACGCGCTATCCATATCTCCGGCCAGATACACCAGGCGTGATGTTCCTGTCTCCCGGGCCACCATCGAAGGCAGATTGCTCGGCTCTTCCCGTTGATAGACGGCCTCCGGCGGATAGACCGGATAGGGCTTGATGAAGGTCATGGTGCTGCTTTGGATGGGTTCGACCGGCTGTCGCCATACCGGACCAGCGATCCAGCGTGTCTCTTCGAAGCCTTCCGTGAGAGGCCCGCGATTGCGGATGTACTGAAGATGGATACCGCCGATTGGGTCCGCAGCCTGCGCCGTCGTGCGCACGGCTTCGCCTGCCTTCTTGATTCCGAATAGATCGCCAAGAGCGAAATCATTGCGAGGCTTCCCGTTCTCGTCGAACAGGCCAGTCTGAAAGGTAGCCAGCAGGGAACCGCCCGCCTGTACAAACCGCCTGATAGCGCTGGCTTGCGTATCAGAGAGCAGAGCGACGTTCGGCAGAATCAGGACCGAGTACGCATGCAAGCGCTCCTGATTCAGGTCTTCCTCATGAACGAAGTCGAACGGAATCCTCGCCTCAACCAGTGCTGCATACATCCCTTCGATATGGTCGGTACGATCTTCGGTGTACGGAGCCTGGTAAAGAGTTACTG
>NZ_JBFRCY010000986.1:0-1303 GCF_052113305.1 Terriglobus sp. YAF25 | reverse complement strand
CCTCGATCCTGTTGATCCTGGTCTCCAGAGCTTTCTGGAAGATGGTGATGCGCGCGGCGGGGTCGATGGCGGCTTCGCGGATCTCCTCCACCTCGGCGTCGGAAAGAGCAGTCTCGTCGCGCTTCTGCGCGAAGGCGCAAAAGGCGGAACCAAGCAGCAGAAGGCAGACCAGGCGGCGAAGCATGACGGGATTGTAGGGGCAAACCAGAGAATTTGTCAGCAATTTGAGGAAGGGAAGGCGCCGTCTTCTAGGTCATATAGCCGTGATCTCTGTCGCCTTGGAAACCTATACTGTCTGTTCCCGGCCATCCGGGAACCCATAAGTCATGAATATCGATCGCTTTCGTCCGGTCCTCTTTGTTGCCCTCGCCCTCACTCTTTCTGCTGCCGCCAGAGCCCAGACCAGAGCCCAAACAGGAGCCCAGACCGGTTTGATGCCCTTGCCGGCGGAGCTGACGAGAGGCTCCGGGGCGCTGGCGCTGCAGTCCACGTTCAAAGTCACCACGCCTCGCTCGCATGACGCCCGTCTGGAAGCTGCGATTGCCCGCACTCTCCGGCGGATCGAGGTCGCGGCTGACCTTCGTCATGAAGGAAGAGGTGTCTTTGGAACGACGCCGCTGGAGGTAAGCGTCGTCTCGCCCGGCGAGGCGGTGCAGAGCCTCAGCGAGGACGAGAGCTATTCGCTGACAGTGACGAGCGAGAAGGCCGTCATTGAGGCTAATACCGACGTGGGTGCAATGCATGGGCTGGAGACGTTGATCCAGCTTGTACAGCCGACGCCGCAGGGCTATGTGATTCCGGCAGTCACGGTACATGATTCACCGCGTTTCCCCTGGCGCGGTCTGATGATCGACTGCGGCCRCCATTTTCAACCGGTACCGGTGTTGAAGCGCAATATCGATGCCATGGCAGCGGTGAAGATGAATGTCTTTCACTGGCACATGACGGAGGATCAGGGATTCCGTCTGGAGAGCAAGCTGTTTCCCAAACTCACCGGCAAGGGATCGGATGGCCTGTATTACTCGCAGGAAGATGTGAAGGAGATTGTCGCCTACGCCCGGGCGCGCGGCATCCGCGTTGTGCCGGAGATTGAGATGCCCGGCCACTCCGCTGCATGGCTCTACGCCTATCCGGAACTGGCCAGCGGCACGGTGCCTGATGACATACGCCGCGAGTTCGGCGTGAGCGACGTCGCCATCGATCCCACGCGTGAAGAGACCTATGTCTTCCTGCGGAAGTTCCTCACCGAGGTAACGGCGTTGTTTCCAGACGCATACGTTCACATCGGTGGCGATGAAACGTC
>NZ_JBFRCY010000985.1:0-2082 GCF_052113305.1 Terriglobus sp. YAF25 | reverse complement strand
CCGGCGTGAAGCTGACGAGAAGCCTCTGGCCGCCGCGAAACGCGAGATGATCGAAGAGACCGGCTACCGCGCCCGCAGCTGGAAAAAGCTGGTCCGCTACTACGCCAGTCCCGGTTTCCTGGGTGAGTGGATGGAAGTCTACCTCGCCACCGATCTGACGGAAGGCGAGGCCCAGCCTGAAGACGATGAAAAGATCGAGATTCTTCGTATCCGCCTCTCTGAATTGCTGAAGATGCGCAATGAAGGCCAAATTCACGACGGAAAGACCATCATCGGCATCTCCATCTACGAAGCTCTGCGGCGCACCGGCAAAGCCTAGAACATCAATCCACTTTCAGGCGGGAAGACCACTTCCCGCCCGTTGCGTTCCTTCAGAAAACCTTCCTGCCCCTCATCCGCGTCATACCGATCACGCGCGGGTTCATTCGTTCCCGAGCAGACTTCCCTCCCGCGAGGTTCGACGAACGTGGCACATTACAAGGGCAAAGTGAAGTGGTTCAATAACGCGAAGGGCTACGGGTTTCTGGGCCGGGACGATGGCCCGGACGTGTTTGTCCACTACAGCTCGATTCAGCTCGAAGGTTATAAGAGCCTCAAAGAGGGCGACGAAGTCGAGTTCGACATCATTGAAGGCCAGAAGGGCCCGCAGGCCGACCAGGTCACACGGCTAAAAGAAGCATCCTAGAGCATTTCCCTGCGGGATGCGGAAGCCCTACTCTACACCTGCAGGGAAAATGCTCTAGCCCGCGAGCCGCAGAGTTTTCTCATAGCTGTACCGCACGGTGCATACTAGCGGACAGGGCTTTGTTCAAGCCTTGTCCGCTTTTGATTCATGGAAAACGTCACAATCGCCCGCCTGCTGGATGAGACCGCCGATCTGCTCGAGATCGACGCCGCCGACCCATTCCGCATTCGCAGCTATCGCCGCGCCGCCGAAGCCGTCGAGCAGCAGACCACCCAGCTCACCACCCTCGTTGACGAACCGAAACAACTACTCGCCATCGCCGGCATCGCTATCGCATTGACGATGCCACCGCCATTGCCGAGCGCATCGCTGCGCTCATCCGCGAATTTCCGGGCATCGACACCGTTACCCCGGCCGGCTCATTGCGCCGCGGCCGCGAGACCGTCGGCGATCTTGACCTCCTYGTTACCGGACCCGCCTGTGAACCCGACTGTGTCGCTGCGGTTGTCGATCACGTCGCCGGCCTTCCCCTGATCGCCAATCTCATTGCGAAGGGTCAGAACAAGGTGAGCTTCAACATGCGCAATGGCCTGCAGGTCGATGTGCGCATACTTCCAAAGAGCAGCTACGGCGCCGCACTGCAGTACTTCACCGGCTCCAAGATGCACAACGTCGCACTTCGCCAGAGGGCCATCAAGATGGGCTACACCCTCAGCGAATACGCCCTGGCGCGCATGGACGACAGTTCGATCGTTGCCTCGGCCACCGAGCAGGAGATCTACAAGGCCCTCGGCCTCGACTACATCCCCCCTGAGCTGCGCGAGAACAATGGCGAGATCGAAGCCGCCCAGGCCCACACCCTTCCCCGCCTGATCGAACTCGCCGACATTCGCGGCGACGTACACTCCCATACCGTCGCCAGTGACGGCCGGCAGACCATCCGCGAGATGGCCGAAGGCGCCCTCGCCAGGGGCTACAAATTTCTTGCCATCACCGACCACACCAAGAACCTCGCCATGACCAATGGCCTTGACGATGCACGGGCGCTGGAACACATCGCCGCCATCCGCCAGGTCGACCGCGAGATGGAGGGTCGCATCCGCGTCTTCGCCGGCATCGAGGTCGATATTCTCGGCGATGGCAAGCTCGACCTCGAAGACAGCACCATGGCACAAATGGACGTCGTCATCGGCTCTGTCCACACGCTCTTCAATCAGCCGTACGAAGAGATGACCGCCCGCATCCTGCGTGCCGTAGAGAACCCCTATCTGCGCATTCTCGGACACCCGACCGGACGGAAGGTGATGGCGCGCGAAGCCTATACCTTCGATCTTGAACGCGTACTGCGGCGTTGCGCCGAGCTCGGCGTCGTAGTGGAACACAACGCCGGCATGCCC
>NZ_JBFRCY010000984.1:0-1304 GCF_052113305.1 Terriglobus sp. YAF25 | reverse complement strand
ATGTGGGGCTTCCCGTGTCAATTGAGTGGAAGAAGACAACGATCTTCGGTGCGACCTTCGGGATTGCGGCGGCTATAACGATGTTCCTTGCAGGAGGAGTCATTTCTTGGCTGTCAAATAGGCCAAAACAGCTGGATACGACCGCAATCAAAGCGGTCGATTCGAGGGCAACGCAAACGTTTACTATCGACGATGCACGAAGGGAAATAACACCGTCTGGATTCACCTTAGGTTTCGTACTGGCAAATACGACAGGGCRCGACCTTACCGTTCCAGAAGATGTGAAACTGTTCAAGCGAGATACCAAGACACAGGCTCTCTCAGAGCTAAACGGAAAGCTTGACCACGCCTTCTTTATCCCCGCAAAAGATAAGGCAGAGGTCGAGATCCGGCTGGAATATTCTTGCGCAGACTTAGACATGAAGACCGGAATCACTACGCAAAGAGATCCTCAAATTTGCTATAACGACGCAATTGGATCAGTTAGCGGCTTTCTGGCTCTCGATTATGGCAATCACATTCGCATTGAGTTGCCAAAGCCTACTCTCGCATCTGCCCCGGGAAAGTAGCACTTCCTGAAAGTGTACTTGGCCTACTGGGGAGGAGGGCGGAAGGGCGTCGTGGTAGGCGAGGCAGGGATCGAACCTGCAACCCCGAGCTTAGAAGGCTCGTGCTCTATCCAATTGAGCTACTCGCCCGCCTGCTTTGATTGTATGCGAGCAGGGTGCCCTTCTATACACAGGAATACAAGAGAAAACCCACCCACGCATCGCCTCATAGTCGGCGTGGATGGGTTTTGCGTTACGACTTCAGGGCAGCGATGGCTTCTTCGCGGGCGGTCTTCAGGGTCTTGACCCAGTCGCCGGTGGCGCGGAATTCCATGCAGATGACGCGGTTGTACTTCAGCTCCGCCAGCTTGCGGTAGATGTTGGTGTAGTTCATCTCGCCGGTGCCGGGCTCGTGGCGTCCGGGGACATCGGCTACGTGCACCAGACCGACCAGGTCGATGTTGCCGTCGAGCTTCTCAATCAAGTTACCGGCCTGCCGCTGCTCGTGGTAGAAGTCGTACAACACCTTGATGCGCGGACTGTTGACCTCACGGCAGATGGCGAAGGCTTCGCTCACGCTGACCACCGCTTCTTCCTTGTGCTCCAGCAGGTCGATGGGTTCGAGCACGATCTCGATCTGGTCCTTTTCGAGGACGTCGGCAGCGTACTTCAGCGTGTCGACGATGGCGGCGCGCTGCTGCTCCGGTGTCTGGCCGGGGACACGCTTGAAGGCTGTATAGATGAACTGTTTGCAAC
>NZ_JBFRCY010000983.1:0-1309 GCF_052113305.1 Terriglobus sp. YAF25 | reverse complement strand
CGGCGAAAGGGTGGGGCAACGCGCCATGCGCGACCGCTCTTTTTATTCTCGGTAGAGAAGCAGATTTCTCCGTTCCCGTTGGTCACTACGAAATGACAAACAAAAAGCGGTTCGAGCTTTGCTCGAATACCCATGTCCCTAAGGGGACATGGGGCACCCGTTATGGGTTTCCCGCGAATATTGTGGTGCATCACGTATGCTGAAGCCATGAGCGATGTGGTGCACCGCAACAATGACCAGATGACCAACCCAGAACCCGGCCTGAAGCGCCAGGTGATGAGCTATACGCCGGAGATGATGCTCGTCCGGCACACCATGGAGCCTGGATGGGTCGGCGCGGCGCACTCGCATCCGCATCAGCAACTGGTCTTTGTCATCAGCGGACACATCGTGCTCACCACACCTGACGGCGATCACACGCTACATGCCGGCGACAGCATCATCGTGCCTGGGGATGCCGTGCATCAGGCTCGTGCGTTTGAAGCCAGTGAGGTATTGGACGTCTTCACGCCTTATCGCGAAGACTATGCCTGAGTGCGAAGGCCGATAGCAGGCAGCACCAGCGCAAGAAGGATCGCCGTGTCCTGTTCCGGTGTGCTGTCGGCTTCGCCGTAGAGGCGACGTTCATTCATGCCACGCAGCATATCCATGACAGCCCAGCCGATCGGCTCGAAGTCACGTGCAGGGATCTCACCCGCTTTGACACCCTCTTCGAAGATCCCTACCAACTCCCGCACAGTGGCCTGCAGCAGAGTGTGGGTCTGTTTCCTGTGGCTGCGTTCGCGGCCGAGTGTTACCAGCATGCGGTAGACATTGGGCTGCGTCTCCCAGAAGCTCATACGGATCTGCAGCAGGACGCGCAGCCGGTTCGCTGTTCCGATCACGTCGTCCAATGCCTCGCGGATGCGCTCGCGCTGTTCTTCGATCGCCTGCGACACTGCCGTCTCATAGATTTCTTCTTTGGAGGAGAAGTAGAGGTAGAGCGTCCCTTTGGCGACCTTGGCTTTCTCGGCCACATCGTCCATGCGGGTCTCCGCAAACCCCTTCTTGCCAAAGAGTTTCAGGGCGGCATCCAGGATCTCGGAACGGCGGAAGTCCGTTAAAACCTGGCGGCGGGATTTGGGTCTAACGGACACTCAAGCCAAGCTAACATAATGAATCCCGGCCGGGTTGCACCTCTCTAATGACTAGTCAGTCATTTTTATGACCAACCAGTCCGTATGTGCTGCTTGGTGTGTTGCCGCTGGTGTTGTTGTTGAAGCGGCCGCCGAAGCATATTGGCAAGGTGGAGCTGGATGCTCACTAAGGT
>NZ_JBFRCY010000982.1:0-1309 GCF_052113305.1 Terriglobus sp. YAF25 | reverse complement strand
GTGCCGCTTTCTGTGTTGACCGTTGTGGCATCGGCTTCCACGGACACGGTTTGCTGCGCATTATCGACCTGCAGCTTCACATCGACTCGCAATTGCTGCCGTGCGTCGAGAGTGATGTTGGTGATGGTTGTTGCGGCGAAACCATCGGAACTGGCGGTGACGGCATACGTCCCGGGATTCAGGTTGAGTACCTGAAATTCGCCCCCTGCATCCGCTGCCGTATCGCGAGTGGAATTGTCGTTCAGATTCTTGATATGGACAATTGCTCCAGGTAACACCGCTCCGGAAGGATCCTGTACAGAGCCGATAAGGCTGCCGAATGTCGACTGAGCAGTTGCCGGACGGATCATCAACACGCCTGTCAGAACCAACACTGCGAGCATGCGGGCCGTAACTGCTAGAGCATTTTCCCTATTACTGGGTATCCCGGAAGAGGGGTGAAGTGGCGTTTTCGTTGCGGAAAACGCCCATAGATGCAGAAGCCTTGCACTACACCTACAGGGAAAATGCCCCAGTCGCCCGGACAGAGTACGACCTCCAAAAATATTCATTGTTTTCTCCTGACCATTTGTCCCGGTCAGGATGATTGAAGCTTTGTTTCCATCAGGGAGGCATAAAGCTTCCGTCAGTGCGAATGCGAAATGCTCAACCTTTACGCATTTCTTATGCATCTCTGGCTAATCTCTGAGATGAAGGGTCCATGTGAAGGCACTTCGATCGAGATCGGTGATATGGACCGCGGGTACCTGCGGTGCCGTCGGATTGTTCGGTTTCGTCTTTGGCGATCAGGTGGAGCTTGCTTTTGCCTGCGTCATCTATCTGCTGCTGACGATTATTGTGGCCTGGCAGGCAAGATTCCGCGCCGCGGTGGTCACGGCTATCTATGCAACATTATGTCTCGACTACTTCTTTACCGAGCCCAGGAGAACACTTCGATTTGTCTCGATTGCCGATTTCGCATCAGTGGCTACATTTGCTTCAGTAGYGCTGCTCGTGAGTCATCTCTCAAATCGCGTCCGGCTGCAGGCGGAAGATCTGGTGCTGCAGCGGGAGCAACAAAGAGCGCTGCATGAGCTTTCCGCGGCTGCGCTGCTTCTCGATTGGCGAGAGGCCTATGGCGAGCATTTGGCATGGTTGGTGGAGCGGACGCTCAAGACGGAAGGTGTATCGATCTGGACCGCGCGTGAAGAACGAACATGGGTGGCGGGAGACATTGATATTCCGGCAGATTCGCTGCGCGCGACATTCATGGCTGGAAAGGAATATGACCTTGCGCGGAATGGAGTTGCGATTCGCCTGCTCAAATCAG
>NZ_JBFRCY010000981.1:0-1310 GCF_052113305.1 Terriglobus sp. YAF25 | reverse complement strand
GTGTCACGCCGTGCCTTCTGCACCGGCGCTACGGCGGCAGCTCTACTTGAGCTGCCGCCGGCCCGGCTTTGGGCACAGCATCACGCTGCCGGTTACGACCTGGTGGCCAGCACCGACCGTCAGCGCATCATGACGGCCGCCCGCAACTACCTTGCTCTAAAACCTGCAACCATCACGTCCTTTCCTTCAGATAGAACTCCGGGTGGACTGCACGACTTCTTCTCGGAAGCGGACTACTTCTGGCCCAACCCGGCTAACCCGAACGGGCCGTACATCAACCGTGACGGCCAGAGTAATCCGAATAACTTCAACGACCACCGCAAGGCGATGATCGCGCTCTCCCTGCAGGTGCCGGCGCTCACAGCAGCATGGCTGCTCACACGCGAGCGCCGCTATGCCGATCATGCTGCAGCTCACCTGCGCGCCTGGTTCATCACGCCTGAGACGCGCATGAATACCAACCTCGAGTATTCGCAGGGTGTTCACGGCGTAACCACCGGCCGCAACTTCGGCATTATCGACACGCTGCACCTGGTCGAGGTCGCGCGGGCTGCATCGCATATTGCTCCCGCAGTCATGAGCTCTGCCGATCAGCAGGCACTACATACGTGGTTCCGCGATTACCTGCGCTGGCTGAAGACGAGTGAAAAAGGAATCGCCGAAAAGAAGACGTTGAACAATCACGCCGTCTGCTGGGCGCTGCAGGCTGCGGAGTTCGCTCGCCTGATCGACGATCAACAGACTCGTCAGGAAGTCGCCGAACAGTACAAGACGGTCTTTATGCTCGATCAGCTCGGCACCGATGGCAGCTTCCCGAAGGAGCTGGCGCGGACCAAGCCGTACAGCTACTCCATCTTCAACTTCGATGTGGCTGCGATGCTATGCCAGTCGCTGCGCGACAGCAGCGAAAACCTCTACGAGTTCAAGCTGGCCGACGGCCGCGGGATCTGCAAGGCTGCGGAGTTCCTTTATCCGTATCTCAAAGACAAGTCTTCCTGGCCATACAAGAAGGATGTCGAGCACTTCGATTCTCTGCCTGTGCGCTCTCCAGGACTTCTCTTCGCTGGGATCGAATGCAATCAGTCCCAATACCTTGCTCTCTGGAAGACCCTGAATCCAGACCCGTCTGACGCTGAGATCATCCGCAACTATCCCGTACGGCAACCGCTGCTCTGGTTTCCGTCGCAACAGCGTAAAAAAGCCTGATACGGCAAAAAGAACGAATGACGATTACGCGACGCTCCTTTCTCGCAGGCGCTGCCTGCCTCGGAGTCATAAAGACTCCTCTTCTGGCTTCGGCTCTGCAGGAC
>NZ_JBFRCY010000980.1:0-1319 GCF_052113305.1 Terriglobus sp. YAF25 | reverse complement strand
CAGGTAGTGGTGGAGGCGGTGGGAATCTGGGAATTTCGGTTGTATGAAATTTCCAGATTTCCATCGTCTTGTTGTTGGGGGAGGTTGCCGACGTTGAGGTTCTGTTGGTCGAAGTAGGCGATGGGGAAGGTTGCGTAATAGACGCACCAGTATTGGTCGTCGACCTGATCGAAGGCGATGCGTTCACCGGCGAGGACCTTGCTGAGAAAGACATCTTTGCCCTTCCAGAAGAACTGCCCATGAGGGTAGACAGTGCGGACTTGAAGACTGCTGTCGTACTCGGGGTTGGGGAGCCGTTCGGGGTAGGAGCGCGGGCTGTGGTTATAGAGCTCTGCCGGTGGCCGTTGTCCGAGAGCTTCGTGTGGGCGTTGTTGGTTGTAGATCTGACGAAAGSGATCGAACGCTTGTTGCTGCCGGCGCCGGTTGGCCTCTGCCGGCGAGGCCGTCTCGGCCTTCAGGGTACGGTGCATGCGTTCATGGCGTCCGTTTTGCTCGGGATGTCCGGGCTCGATCCTCTCCGGCGTGATGCCCAACCGCATCCAGTAGAGTGCCAGCCGTGACAACCCAGCGATCGCACAACTGGCGAACGGAGCTCCGTTGTCGCTGCGGATGGCGCAGGGCAAGCCATACTCCCGAAAAGCTGCCTCACAGATGGAGATCACGGCTGGGGTGTTGGTCTTGGCCACTACCTGACAGCGCAACAGGTAACGGCTGTAGGCATCGGTCATGGTGAAGGGGTCGATACGATCACCATCCTGGGTACGGAACCAGCCCTTGAAGTCCACACACCACACCTGGTTAGACCTATCGGCATGCGCAAAGGGCTGGGTGTGCGRCGGTGTACGACGCCGTTGTTTGCGCGGATGTGCCAGACCTTCACGCTTCAACAGCTCACCGATCGTGCTGGCCGCYGGCCACTTCTGTCCAGGATGATGAGACCTCAGCCAGCTGCGCAGCTTCCGCGGACCCCAGCTCATATGCTCGCGCCGCAGCTCCAGCACTCGCCGCTGWATACCTTCCGTCGTCTGGTTGGGATGATGCAACGGTGCGTGACTGTGGTCGCTCAGGCCCCTCGCTCCCTTCTCCTGCCACCGTGACAAGATCTTGTAGCCCGTCTTCCGCGATATACCGTAATGCCGGCATAGCTCCGACATCGTCCACGCTCCGCTCTCCCACTCCACTGCAAACCGGGCACGCTCTTCCAACACTCCGCTCGCTCTCCAAGGCATGCCAGACTTCTACACGCCTCCGCTCGACCTCGCGAAAGTGTTACCYATGTCCCCGGTCTAATCTGTTACCCATCTGCCCGGTCTGTACCC
>NZ_JBFRCY010000979.1:0-1321 GCF_052113305.1 Terriglobus sp. YAF25 | reverse complement strand
CCCCGTAAGCTATGACACCTCGGTGCCAGTGGTCATTGAGAAGATTCAATCGCTGCGGCGGCTGGAGACCGTGTCCTACTCCATGGACACCATCGTCGAAGGGAAACGCAGCAGCGACGTGTTGCCCGATCTGCTCTTCGGCGACCGCCTTCTACTGGTCGTACACGGACAGGCAATCGCCGGTGTCGATCTCGCCAAGTTGAAACCTGAAGATGTGAAAGTAGCCAACGGCGCCATCCATGTGGAGTTGCCGGCTTCAGAGCTCTTCTCCGCCAATATCGACAACCGGAAGACACGCGTCTATCTGCGGACGACAGGTCTCTTCGTGCCAGCCGATCAAAATCTTGAGACTGAGACCCGCGCCAAAGCCGAGGAGCAGTTGAAACAGGCGGCGCTGAAAGACAGCATCCTCGACAACGCCAAGCGCAATGCGCAGACGACCGTGACTACGATGCTGAACGGGTTGGGATTCACGCGAGTTGATGTGAAGTAGCGCTGCCGCTACAGGCTCGCTGAAGAGCCCAAGTAGAATCGACAAATTCGAAATGATCCATGCACTGGGTGCCCCATGTCCGGGGTACCCAACGAACTTGTTCGTTGGGGTGGTGTCCCTCGGGGACATGGGCCAGCCTTCACTGTCCCAAGCACGGGTACCACCCTTTTCTAAACCGGCGTTAGAGAGGTGAAAATACGGTCGCGCAAGCGCGATACCCCACGTCAAACCCCACCCTTGGCGATAAAACCGCGAAGAATGGGGCGACGAAAGCCTACTACTTCCAAATTTGTCGATACCTCTTCTCTTGACGAAACCATAACCATTTGGCTATGGTTTCAATGTGAAAGCAGCCCATGCCAATCACGTCTTTCGGGCTCTCGCCGATCCGACCCGCAGGTCGATCTTCGAAGAGCTGACCCGGCAGGGAGAACAGACCGTTCACGCATTGACCCGCCATGCAGGCGTATCGCAGCCTGCTGTCTCCAAACACCTGACGGTGTTGAAGCGGGCAAAGCTGGTACGGCATCGCCGCGAAGGACGCGAGACGCACTATCGCGCGCAGCCGGATGCCCTGGCTCCGATGGTGGACTGGCTGCAGCACTACGGCACCTTCTGGAGCGATAAGTTTGATCGCCTGGAAGCCCTTCTAGAGAGGATGGAACCATGAGCAGCTCCGCAGAAAATACGCGCACCCTTGTGATCGAGAGAGTCTTTCCCCATACACCGGAAAAGCTGTGGCGGGCACTCACGGAAACTCCACTCATTGCGCAGTGGCTGTTGAAGAACGACTTCGCGCCGACGGTTGGACACAAGTTCCAGTTCCGC
>NZ_JBFRCY010000978.1:0-1322 GCF_052113305.1 Terriglobus sp. YAF25 | reverse complement strand
GTACTCACACAGACTCTGAAGGCCCGCGTTGTTGGCACTATAAGAAGCGGGCTTTAGCCTTGGGCTTTTCTCCATCAGGAAAAAGCCCAGGGCTAAAGCCCATTTACTTTTACGTCTTTTATCAGCGGGCTGAAGCCCGCTGCTCCCACCCGGTTCAATCAACCCGGCTTCCTCAGGACCAAATCCGCTTATTGTTCAGCGAATAACGACTCCCACACTAGAACAGCAGCCGCGACTTTACATTCCTTACATACAATTTGCACGCCTGACGTGCGCCTCGCGCCAGAATCAGGCTTATGAAACTGCTCTCGATCCTTCCCGTCGTGCTTGCCGCTTCCTTTGCGGCCGCAACTGCGCAGCAGCCACAAGGCAGCCGTTCGTTCGAGGTCGCGTCCATTCGTCCAGGAGCATCCGCAACGGCGGAGATGATCGCGATCAGAATGAACGCCGACCGCTCGATGATCCACTACGTGAATGTCTCGGTGCGAGATCTCATTCGGGTGGCCTACGGAGTGAAGGAGTTCCAGATCAGTGGCCCTGAGTCGATACACAACCGCTTCGACATCGAGGCGAAGTATCCGGAGGGAGCCACAAGAGACCAGGTACCGGAGATGCTGCAGTCTCTTCTGAGAGACCGCTTCAAACTAGAGCTACACCGCGAGACGAAAGAGCAGGCAGTCTACGCGCTGGTCGTGGGCAAGAACGGACCGAAGCTCAAGGCGACGACGATCCCACCGTCGGACTACCCTGACAGTCCCAACCGTCGCCCCGGCACGCCGGTGCGTGGCGACATTCAGATGCTGGGCGGTCCGTCTGGCCTGCACCTGACCGGACCCGCCGTGACCTTGAGCAGACTCAGCGAAATGCTCTCGGGCTTTACCGATAAGCCGGTCGTAGACCAGACCGGTTTATCGGGAGAGTACGACATCGATCTCACCTTCTTTCCGGAAAATATGATGTTCCGCATGGGGGGTGGCCCGGGTGGTCCACGACAGGGGCCTGATGGAGGTGCAGACACCCAGTCCGAACCACGCGTCACCATCTTCGATGCACTGCAACCGTACGGTCTCAGGCTCGAATCCCGCAGGGCACCCCTGATGCAGCTTGTCGTGGATCACATTGAGAAGGCGCCGACGGAGAACTGATGCGCTCGTATTCCCAACCTAGCGTTCCGAGCGTTCACCCCAACGAACAAGTTCGTCGGGGACCCCGAGGGTGGGCACCCACGTAGGTAAGCGCTGAAGGCGCGCTCTATACCAGCCTGGGGCAACGCCCCAGGTTTCAGTGCCACAAGATGTTAAAGGGCTGAAGGCCCGCTCTAT
>NZ_JBFRCY010000977.1:0-1325 GCF_052113305.1 Terriglobus sp. YAF25 | reverse complement strand
GTCTATCACATGCTGCGCTGGGAGATCGGCAACGACAACTTCATCAAGTTCCTCCGCAACCTGCTGTCGGTCTATACCGACAAGAGCGTCCGATCGAGCGATCTGCAAAGCTTGGCCGGAAAGATGAACCCGCAGGCCACTACGCTCGAAGCCTTCTTCGCCCAGTGGATCGACGGAACCGGAGCACCTGCCTTCCAGAACAAGTACACCGTCTTCCGTCTTGGCAGCTCGAAAGGCTTCCGCACCATCGGCCAGATCACCCAGGACCTCGACCTCTTCCGCATGCCGGTGGAGCTGCGCATCGAGACCGACGGTAAGACAGAGATTCGCCGCATCGATGTCTCCGGGTCCGAGTCGCAGTACACGGTCGAGACCTTCGGGCGTCCGCGCCGTGTCACTATCGATCCGGACAACTGGGTGCTGAAGTCCACTCCTGATCTTGCCGTGCGCGTCGCTGTTCTGCGCGGTCAGCAACAGGCTGCCCAGGGCGATCTGATCGCCGCTCTGAATGAGTATCAGAAGGCGCTGGACGCAAACAAGAACTCATCCCTCGCCAACTACCGCATCGGCGAGATCTTCTTCCTGCAGAAGAACTACCAGTCGGCAGCGAACGCCTTCCGCGATACATTACGCGGAGACGGCGATCCCAAGTGGACCGAGGTCTGGAGCCACATCAAGCTGGGCAACATCTTCGACGTCACCGGTCAACGCGATCGCGCCGTGAATGAGTACCGCCTTGCTATCCAGACCAACGACAACACCCAGGGCGCCATCAACGAGGCCCGGGCACGCATGGCTTCGCCCTACAAGCGGGAGAAGACGGACGAATAAATCGGAGTCATAATCTCCACTCGGAGGTCATCATCTTCGTGTGGAGATTCAAGCATCTTCCCTGTAGGTGCAGAGTAGGGCCTCCGYATCTATGGGCGTTTTCCGCGATGAAAACGCCGCTGCATGCCCCTTTCGGAATACCCAGCCACAGGGAAAATGCTCTACGACCCCCGTATAGAACCTATCCGTAAATGTGCTGAATAGAAGCAGGCCAAGCAGGTCCCAATATTCATCCACATCATTCGCGGTGAAGTCCTTGATGGTGTACGCAAGGGTGATATGGCAGCCATACACGCATGATCGATTGCACTTCATCCCTTGCATTCCCGCCCGAGCAAGAATTTCATTTGTCATTTGCTCGTGATGTTGGTACAGTCGGTTTCTATTCAGTTCAAGAGTCTAGGCTCCGCTTGCAGTAGACACCTTTCCCAGATCTGAACAATGTAATTGCGTTTCAAGTAGCTGGATATCCGCAGCGTCGATCGCGACTGCTC
>NZ_JBFRCY010000976.1:0-1332 GCF_052113305.1 Terriglobus sp. YAF25 | reverse complement strand
GAGCTGATCCGATATCAGATGCCTCGGCTCTAGGATTATTTTGTGGGCGCCCTCCTGCATCGAGAGGCAGGTCCATATCGCCCAATCGCTCAACATGCGGATAAGGTTTAGGACGGCAGGGCCTGCTGAATCAGACAGAGAGTACTCGACGCGCAGCACTCTCTCACTGAGATCCTTGCGAGTGACAAGGCCATCCATTTCCATTTCGCGGAGCTGCTGCGCAATCATCTTCTTCGTCGCCTGAGGAAACAGCCGATGCAGTTCGCCCAAACGAAGCGGCCTGTGCTGGAGCTGTGACAGAATCCGTATCTTCCACTTGCCCTGAATGAGCTTGATCGCGGCTTGYGCCGAACATCCTTGGGAACTAGTGGACTGCCGGGGATCTTCTGCTCGCCGCCTGCGACCGGATCTTGAGGCTCCCGAATGTCTTTTACTGTCGCTTGTATTTGCCTGCAAGCGCTGTCTTCTCTTAGGGGCTAATCCATATTCAGCTTGGTTTTGTACATCGTCCAGCATGTTTCACCGCCGGTCACAGCAGAGATTGGTCCCACTCTTACTAAAGGCACTTTCAAACGCCGTTTGGGGCGCAGGGGCGCGATTTTTTTTTGCATAGAGAAGTCAAATTATTCGTGGTCTATACTTTCTTCGTTGAAGGTAGTTAACCCATTCGAGACGAACGCTCGCATATGCCGCCACAGGGTCGTATCTGGCAAGAGCCGACGTGGAGTTGGGCCTATTCGACCGGGCATCCTACTTCTGATCAGTGCCTGGAAGCCGCTGCCAAAGCAGCATGGCCTTACGCTCTCTTATGTGCGTGGACCTATCTCAACGATCACTCAGCAGCCCACGATCTCATGGATCATGCGTGCAACAAACGTGCCGGCGAGTGAACGCCCGAATAGTTTCTCGGAGCTAAGGGCCGTTGTTCCGCGGTGTAAGGATCGCTTCATACGATTGCCACCTGGCGGGCAATCTAGGTCCTGAGCCTCAATACGCCCATACATCTGACAAACTGAGGGTCTGTTCGATCCAGAAAACAACGTCTTCCTCATCATACGAGCATGTTGCTGCTGTTTTGTGAGAGATTCGCGATCTACTGGGGACTTCGATGCTGCGATCTCATGGGATGCCGGGACTTATTCTCCTCCCGCAACCAGGATCAACTCTCCACTGATCCAGCGGGAGTCGTCGGAAGCTAGGAACACAGCCGGAAGGGCTACGTCATCAGGTTCTCCCATGCGTCCCAATGGAGTCAGTTCTACGTAATGCTTCTGCATTGGACTGTCGGCGAGACCGCCTGAGATAAATCCTTCAGTTGTGATCACACCAGGG
>NZ_JBFRCY010000975.1:0-1939 GCF_052113305.1 Terriglobus sp. YAF25 | reverse complement strand
ATGCGGTGGAGCTTTACACCCAGAAGCGCAAACGTCGCCCGTTAGGCTGCATGGTTGTCACATCAGCCACAAACTTCAGCTCTGAAAATCATGAGATCGCAAAATGGCTTCAGGAGCATCGCCGCCGTCGAACGGAGTCAATCATCATTCGTTTCGAACGAGCGGCACGCGACCACGAACTGCCCGGCGGAATCGATCCGGAGGCTCTGGGAAACCTCACCGCCGCGATGCTTCACGGCATATCGGTACAGGCCCGGGACGGTGTCGCAAAAAGCAACCTCGTGAGAGCCGTCACGGATTTCGTGACGCTTTTGAGCGGACATACCGTTCGTCGACTCCGTGACGGCGAAGTCGTCGGCTACCGCCAGGCCCCATAGAATTCGCAATCAGCGTGTCATTTGCTTATCCCGCGTCACTCCGCGCGTTGGCGCGTTCGAATGTCAGATTGACCGAGCGATCCCCAATCGGCCGTGTGCGGTGGAGAGTTCCTCGCGGGATATTGATCATACGACCGGGAGGCAGTGTCACAGTTCTATCTTCGAAGTCGATGTAGATGCCTCCTTCGAGTGCCAGAAAGCATTCATCTGAGTCGGGATGACTATGCCAATGGTAAGCCTCCGTCATCGTGCTGATGCGCACTTCATGGTCGTTCACCGTAGCGATGGGATGGTTGTCATACCGATCCACTCCGGCTGACTCGACGGAAAGATTGATGACTTCAAATGCGCGATCTTCCATCGAAAACTCCTTTCCGAACCGTTCTTCTATCAAAAGCTCAAAGGAGAAGGCAACGACCGCGTCCTCTCCGATAATTACGTCTCGTGGGTAGCTTACCGTGACCGGGTTGCGGGACGAAGCTCTTTGCGAAACGCACCCGGCGTCAGTCCCGTCACTCTCGCAAAAAGCCTACCGAATGAAGCAGAATCCTGGTAACCGACGCGGAAGCATATCTCAGAGACGCTCAGCTTTGTCGCTTCACTTCTTTCCCAAGCCACCACGAAATCGTTGCACTTCTCCCATTCAAGAGTCCCAGCCTTGCGAGGATGTAGGAAGCTCCGCAGGTCGCAGCAATACGGGCTTTCTGCCGCTTCGCAAGCAATACCAACGGCTTTACACGTTCGGACTCTTCTTCCAGGGCAGAAACGGATTCCATCACGTCTAGCCCGACGCCCGTCAGCAACACCAGGACATCCATCTTGCGGGAAGGGCGCGACTTAACCGGATAGATGATTCCCGACTTTGAACAAGCGTGATCGTTGCTCGAAACGAACTCGAACGAAAATGCCTTGTCGCCACGCACCCCGTTGATCGCTAAAAGCGTTTCCACAAACGCGGAAGCGATCGCAGAATAGAAAGCCTCCGGAAGATACAGGACAATGTGCACATGGCAAGTTTTGCATAAACAACGTCGATATTGCCACTATCTGTAGAGACGCCTGCGCCCTAAGCTCATCAAAGGTGACGATGCATTGAGGTTGCCAAATACATTGGGGGTATCGCATGAAAGCTTGGGTACTGGAAGGTTTCGGTCTGAAGAACCTGAAGAAGTTGGATGTGCCGGTTCCAAAGCCGGGTGCACGGGACGTTCTAGTCCGCGTCAGCGCCGTATCACTGAATTACCGCGACAAAATGGTCGTCGAAGGGACCTACAACCCTGACCTTCCGTTTCCGATGACTCAAGTGGCGGATACAGTCGGAGACGTAGTGGAGATTGGAATCGGGGTGTCGCGATTCCGTGTCGGAGATCGCGTCATCTCGAACTATGCGACGCGGTGGATCGATGGGCCGCCAGCAGTCGATGAAGTTGTGCATACGCTGGGTAATACCATTCACGGAGGGCTGGCCGAATACCTGCTTTTGAATGAGGACGCTCTGGTTCATTCTCCTACTTATCTCACGGATGAAGAAGCTTCAACGCTTCCAGTTGGCGCTCTCACTG
>NZ_JBFRCY010000974.1:0-2345 GCF_052113305.1 Terriglobus sp. YAF25 | reverse complement strand
CCATTACACGCACCACGCCGTTTTCGGTGCGAAGAATTTTCTCAACGTTGAAAGGATGCATGACGAAACCGACGAGTGCTGCAACGAAGAGCAGCAGCAACTCGCCGATGGCGATGAGAGCGGACTTCATTGCACACCTGCCTCGAAGGTGCGGAAGCGGCGTTCCAGCTCCCACTGCTGTGTTGCCTTCTCACTGGATTTCAGGAACTCTGCGCACTTGGTCGTAGGTTTGTCAGCACCCAGCTGCTGCGCGGCGCAGGCGGCAACCGGCTTGCCCCAGGCGTCAGGGCCCGACCATAGAGTGTCCCCGGGTAGAAAGCAATGTTCGATGCCGGTCCGCGCCATATTCTTCAGATCGATGTAAGTAAGGCTGTGCTCCATGGCGGCGCGTGTGTACTCGTTGGTGAGATCGCTGCGCGAGACGCCCTCATCGTCGGTCGAAAGCGAGACCGGAACCTTGGCCGCACGGTAGCTGGCCAGGGGATGGTGGTTGCCGGTGATGCCGAGAATGCCGTCGTTGCTGGTGAGATTGATCTCGACCATCACGTGTTTGGCGGCCATCTCCTTCAGCAGGGCGTGAGGATCGGTCTCATACATGACATCGACACCGTGGCCGATGCGTTCAGCGCCGGCGACCTCAACGGCTTCACGGATATGGAACTTCAGCCCATCGGGCGGGACGATGCCGGGGGCGAGCTCTCCGGCGTGCAGCGAGAGGTGGACCTTGGGGTACTTTGTCTTGAGGAACTGCAGGAACTTCATCTGCCGGTCGTACTCGCTCATCGACATATAGGAGTCTTCGGGCTGCACGAAGTTGATGCCAACGACGCGTGGATCCGCGGAGGCGAGCTCAAAGCCAAGCAGGGTCTGTGCGTAGACCTGCTGCGGTGGGAAGGCGCGCAGCACCTGGAAGATGAAGCGTACTGTCATGCCGCAGGCGGGTGTCGCGGAAGGTGTGCCGCAGTGTTCGATCTCGTTGCGGCGGGCTCCGATGCTGTCGATCTCCGCAATGTCGCGTTTGACGTTGTCACGCACGGCGCCCTCGAGCAGTTTCTGGCGCAGATCTTCGAGGTCATCGTTCCAGCCGAGCTTGTAGCCACCAGGCCGTCGGCGCAGGTACCGGTGGGGTTCTTGGCGAAGGCTTTGGCCTTCGGATCGATGCAGATGTGGTCTTCGACGGCGTCCTTGATGAAGGTCTCGGCATACACCGCGCCGGAGAGGTGGACGTGCAGGTCGCTGCCCTTGGGCATCTTGGCCAGGAAGGCATGCGCAGAGAGAGGACCTTGTTTCACGGCAGAGGCCAGGGCGCGGCCGGCCTTCAACTCACTAGGGGTCTGCGCGGCCGCGGTGATCGCAAGGCATGCGAGGGCCGCGAGTACTCGTGTGCATCTCATCAGAGGGAAATCCTTTCGTGGAAACAGGCCCAGCATACCCTACCGACGCCGGGTCGAGGTTTGTCCCATCCGCCTTTCGATTGCTATACTAAGGACACTCCACGAAGGGCCAGGTAGCTCAGTGGTAGAGCGCGGCCCTGAAAAGGCCGGCGTCGGCGGTTCGATCCCGTCCCTGGCCACCATCCTGATGAAAATACAGCACTTCAGCCGCGCTCTTAGAGCGCGTAGCGGCGTATGTTGCACGCGGCCATGAACAGGTCCAGCCGTCAGCGGTTCGATGCGGTACCTGGCATCAGAAAGATTCCCCACCCTTCGCCATATGTAGGCTAGATGCGTACCTATGGTGGGCTGATGCAGCCACAACCGCCAATAGTAGGAAGCAATAAATGCGTTGCTCCGCAGCCATTATTTGCCTTACGTTGAAAAGGTGGTTGGCATCGTTTACGGATGCCAGCTATCTGGAAGTCGCCGCCAGGGTACGGTTTGACGATCCCCATTCTTATGGATGTCTCTGCGTCTTTCGGCATGATTGCTGTAGCGAAGCCCTCCTAGGCATCGGACTTGTTTCTTTGAATGCGCATCGAAACTTCATTGCTTGAGACGGAGGTTACTGCGCTACACTTCCGTTCGACCCAAGAACACGTCATCAGATGACTGCCCAGATCGCAATCATGAACAGAAACGCTGTTGCACTCGCCAGCGATAGCGCTGTTACCACCCGAAGTGCCGGGGGCGTCAAAGTTCATAATGGGGCCAATAAGCTATTCACGTTGTCCAAATACCATCCCGTCGGGATCATGGTTCACAACAATGCTGACTTTATGGGCTACCCATGGGAAACCATGATCAAAGCCTATCGAAGGCAACTCGGCACCCGATCTTTCCCGCAGGTGTCCGACTACGCAGCAGATTTCTTTGGATATTTGACCTCGCAACGGCATCTCTATGGAG
>NZ_JBFRCY010000973.1:0-1339 GCF_052113305.1 Terriglobus sp. YAF25 | reverse complement strand
GCCTTGCGGATTCCGACTTCTGTGCCATGGCGTCGCGTTTTGCCAATGCGTCATCGTACTGCTGCCGCGAGATCGTCTCGCCGCGCACCAGCATTGCCATACGCTTGAAAGTCGCCTCGGCGTTGATCGCATCTGCCTGTGCTGCGTCGTAGTCGGCCTGCGCCTGCGCAAGCTCCTGCGTGCGCGGCCCGCTCTTCGCAGCTTCATATGCTGCCTGCTGGGCTCGTGCCGTCGCCTCAGCCTGGGCAATCTCTTCGGGACGGTTACCGTGCTCCATCTTGGCAAGATCCGCCTCGGCCTGATCCGCAGATGCCCGTGACTGCGCTAACTGTGCCTTCAGCTCATCCGCCTCAAAGCGCACGAGCATCGTGGAAGCCTTCACCATCTGGCCCTCTTCGACGGCGACGTCGGTCACGCGGCCGCCTACCTTCGATCCCACCTCGATCTCACGTGTCTCCACCGTACCGGAGTAGACCAGCGGCCTCGGTCCGCGTAACAACCAATACGCCAGGGCGATGCTCGCCACCAGAATTACGACACCACCCGCGATCACTGCGTTCCGCTTCATACGCCCCCCGCAAACGCAACACCAAGCCGCTGCTCCAGCGTGTGCGAAAGCCAGTTCGGCGGCAGCTTTTCATTAACCATCCATTCGAGCATCGTCGCCATCAAGACGGCGAAAATTGTCTCAGCCACCATACGTGCCGAAAATAGCTTTTTCCTGCGCGGGATCTGATCGATCAAACCACTCAGCACTTCCACAGCCTCAGCGCGCCTTTCCAGCAGATAGCCGTACGATGCCGGCTGAAACCACGCGAGCATCATCAGCTTGCGATGCCCGCGAGCGATCTCTTCATGCTCTCGCGCAATCCGCAGAATGAAGGCAAGTATCTCGTCCCGTGTGGCAGGACGGACGCCTGCCTCCATCTGGCCGGCAAATTCCTTCAGCCGCTCTACACGTAACCGTGCAATCTCCGGCAAGATCAGTTCCTTGCGCGCAAAGTAGTTGAACAGGGTCGCACGCGAGACGCCCGCGGCCTCGCTGATCGCTTCCATGGAAACCTCGTCATATCCATCCCGGACGAAGAGATCGTAGGCGGCGCGCACCATCTCCATCCGGGTCTGTTCCTTCTGCCGTTCGCGGAGTGAGCCAGCCATTTCGCCTAACACTATAGTCCAAAACTTGGACTCAAATATAGAATTTCGCGGATGGCCTCCGAACACGTTGCGGCTCGAAAGCCACTCCGTCAGGTAGAAAGTTGCGACATCGCTCAAATATCTCCTGAAAGGACAGCCTCAGGGGTGCCGGCCGAACGACATCGATCGACAACAGAGGTTG
>NZ_JBFRCY010000972.1:0-1340 GCF_052113305.1 Terriglobus sp. YAF25 | reverse complement strand
AGAGTCTGTGTGAGAGAGGCATCATCTCTCTGGATGAGTGAGCCGTTGTTGGAGGATTTCATTGTTGAGTGTGGATGGGAGCTGTTTTAGTGGGATTTCTGGAGGATGTAGATGCGTTTGAGGTTGTAGGCGGTGGCGGCGAGGGCGAACTCTGTCTGAGCCTTGGGGAKGGAGCGTAGTCGGAAGGAGCGGAAGTTTCGTTGTTCTTTCATGATGCCGAAGACCGGTTCGACGATTCCCCTGCGTTTGCTGTACATCGCTCTTCCGTCCGGATCTCGTAGCTTGTGGCGCATGCGTTTCAGACGCGGATCATGGCCGGCAAGATCGGTTGCCGGCTTGCGGGTGTTGAGTTCGCGGGCCAGGTTGGAGTCCGGTACATAGGCATCGACGTTGAGCACTTCCATTCGTTCTACGTTTTGGTTGGAGTAGTAGCCGGAGTCGGCCAGCACGCGCCGGGGAAGCTCTCCGCAGGTCTCGTTGACCAACTTCACCATCGGTTCCAGGCCGTCGTTCTCGTTGCCCGACTGAGTCACCCTCTGAGCCACGATGAGGTGATCTTCTGAGACCGCGATCTCACCGGAGTAGCCCAGCAGGAAGCGGTTGCCGCGGCTGCGTAAAAAGCGCGCATCCGGGTCGGTGATCGAGCGCTTCTCAGAGGGTCTCTTCGCCCGCCGGGGAAGCGGCTTGAGCGTCCCAGCAGCGTCCTCGATGGCGTCGATCGCAGTTCCTACGCGACTGCCCGCGCCTTCGTTCGGCTCATCCCCGTCGCAGCTCTGCTGCCAGCGGCGTATGTTCCGGCGGGTCTTGGCCCTTTGCTGCCGCTCCTTGGCGATGACCTTGTCCGGGGATGCCGACGCCTTGATCCGAGTCGCGTCGATCGCTACGGTGCCYAACTGAGCYAACYYCAACGATCGGGCCATCTCCACCACCTGSGTGAAGCAGTCGTTGATCGCCCGTCCRTGACGGSTGCGGAACGCGTTCAACGCCCAGWAGTCAGGCGTCGCMGCTCCCGCAAGGAAGCGGAACGCRAGGTCTTCMCGGATACGCTGCTCCAGACGGCGAGACGACGTYACACCCAGRAGRTAGGCATACAGCCACACCTTCARCATCARCGATGGATCATAMAGACGMCCGCCYATCTGMCCRTACGACTGAKCRAACCGGCTCAGATCCAGCTTCTCKACRCTCTTGTGAACGAAAAAACACAGATGATCCGCRCTCAGAACTTCRTCCACKCGAGGCGGCACCAGGTACCCTTGCTCCGGCGAATAGGGCAAATACCGTGACATACTCTCTTCTCGTATAAATAACCCCGAAAAGCAAGTACTCACACAGACTCT
>NZ_JBFRCY010000971.1:0-1342 GCF_052113305.1 Terriglobus sp. YAF25 | reverse complement strand
CGGAGACGCGAGATTGGCGTGCGTATGGCTCTAGGAGCGCAAAAGTCTTCGGTGTACGCACTCGTAATGAAAGAATCAGTGTGGCTGTCGCTGGCGGGTATTTCGGGTGGGTTGTTGTGCTCGGTGGCCGTGACGATGATGCTACGCAACCTGCTATTTGGAGTATCCCGATGGGATGGCGTCACGCTAGGCGGTGTTGCGGGATTGCTGCTAGCGGCGTCGCTGGTTGCGAGTTATTTACCGGCACGCCGCGCGGCGAGTCTGGACCCGATGCAGGCATTGCGGGCGGAGTAAACCTACATTTGAGAGGATCGCACTTCTCACAACCCCGAGGTGTGCACCCGGGCCGTAAGAACAGCTCCCTCTATGGCTCCGCAGGCTTCGCCGGAGCAGGCGCGGCCGGAACTGCTGACGGCGATTGTGACGGAAGACCGGGTACCGGAACCGGCTTCGGCACATTGTTCTGTGCTGGTGGATTTTGTGAAGCGGGCTGCTGCTGAATCGGCGTCTCGGTCGGCTTCTCTGCCGGCTTCTCCGCCGGTGGCGGAGGCGGAGTCTTCGGGGCAGGCGCACGGTCCACAGGCTTGATCGTCTCCGAAGTCTGATCTTCGTCGCTGTCTTCGTCCGCCTGTTTCTTCTTCTGCTCCTCAGTCACCGAGCGGGCATCGGAGTTCACCGTCACCTCGAGCTGCTTCTTCTCGCCGCCGGTGGCGAACTGTTCGTCCGGCTTGCCGGCGATGGCCAGCTTCATGAACTCCATCCAGATGGRCAGAGCAGCGCGGGCTCCAGTCTCCTTCTCGCCGAGCGACTGGCGATCGTCATATCCGATCCACACGCCGCAGGTCACCGACGGAGAGAAGCCGATGAACCAGGCGTCCGTATAGTTGTTCGTTGTTCCCGTCTTGCCGCCGAGAGCGTGATGCAGTTGTGAAGCCGCGGCGCCTGTGCCGGAGATGGTGACCTGCCTGAGCAGCGTCATCATGGTTCGAGCCGTCTCCACCGAGGTGACCTCGCTCACCTTTGGCGCGGGATCGTCCATCGGCAGACCATCGGAAGCGGTAACGCGGCGAATGTAGTGCGGCTCAACGCGGATGCCATCATTCGGAAAGACGGCGTAGGCGCCTACCTGGTCAAAGAGCTTCATATCCGCCGCGCCGATCGCAACTGGGAGAAACGCCGGAATCTTCGACGTGACGCCGAACCGCTGGGCAACATCAATGACCTTCTGGATGCCAACCTGGTGCGCCAGCCGCAGCGCCGGAATATTACGGCTCTCCGCGAAGGCCTCCAACACGGTCATTGAGCCTTTGTAGTCAGGCTCGTAGTTGTGCGGTGTATACGG
>NZ_JBFRCY010000970.1:0-1345 GCF_052113305.1 Terriglobus sp. YAF25 | reverse complement strand
CTCTTCATTCCCATAAACCGTAGTGTTTACGAGCACTTTGGAGAGTGCCTTTCCCACATCGGGTGGATCCCAGTTCCGAAGTCTGTTGCAAAACCGAATTACGTACCGGAGCAAGTGCGATATCACAGCCCACGAGAGCATCCGATGCAATCTATTGAGACGCGTGGAGGCTTGCTTCGGTAAAGAAAAGACCTGTGTTGAAATCATCGTCAAAGCCATTCGAACTTGGGTTCAATCCCTAAAGAAGCGCTGGAGATCAATGCGGAGGCCTGCTCCGAGAGTCGGAAGCCGCGGCCGCTGGCGAAAGCATTTTGATTGCGAAGATGACATCTTCAAGGAGAGAAATGAGTATCTAGAAACTGGCGCAAGCGGGATGGTTGGAGAGGAGCTGGCAAAATCTCGTCTACACAGCATTCGAGCGCATCCCACCAGAGTTCGGCCGTACTGGCTGGGGTCATAAGCGCAATCGGAGTAAGAATTCCATGACAACGAACCTGTTCGACCAGATCTCTCCAATTTCCGTCGGTCAAAGCCAGTTCGGTCACGATAACTGTCTCATTCGGGATCGACCTGAGTAAGTCCAATGCCGCGGCTATGCTGTGGGCCCAGTGCATCACTAGCCCGTATGCTTCAATATCTGTTAAAAGTGCTGGTTCCGGGTCCCGGATGGAGACGAAGATTACCGTGTCTAATCGCCTGGATGTCTGCATCAGTAGTAGTTCTTCCTGACTCCACCCTATGCCGTCAGATCTTCCATTGGCCGTAAGCAGCCGTAAGGTTGCCGTAAGACGCGCGGCTTTGGAGCATAATTAACGAGGGAGACAGGAAAGTGCCAGGTCCACCCTCGCCGCCGTATACCACCACCCCAGCGCCTGGCGCGGCCCCTGTGCCGGCTACAGCGATTCGCGAGCAACTGGCGCGGATGGTAGAAAGCCCCGGCTTTGTCGCCTCTGCACGGATCTGCCGCTTCCTGACACACATCGTTAACCGAACCATCGATGGGGATATCGACAGTCTGAAAGAGTTGTCCGTCGCGATGGAGGTCTTCGACCGAACCTCAGAGTACGATCCGAACATCGATGCAATTGTCCGGGTTGAAGCTCGCCGGCTGAGAACGAAGTTGAAGGCCTACTACGAGGGACAAGGAGCCGGCGACCCGGTTCTGATTGGATTACGTCCCGGGAGTTATGTACCTATCTTCCGATGGATTGATGCTCAGCCTGCGAAACATCGTGAAGAAATCGGAGCGACAGCCCCCGCTCGTATCTGTATTGCGGTATTGCCATTCGTCAACATGAGCCCCGAGCCGGAACAGGACTTCTTCTGCGCTGGCATCAGCGAAGAG
>NZ_JBFRCY010000969.1:0-1348 GCF_052113305.1 Terriglobus sp. YAF25 | reverse complement strand
GGACTACACCATGGAATGGGTGCAGTGGAACAAGCGCCTCAAGATGAGCAAGCAGGAAGTCCGCGAGGAAGTAAAAGAGGCGATGGGTAATCCCCAGATCAAAGGGAAGATCCGGCAGCTCCAGCGGCAGATGCGCAAGCGCAGAGAGAAAGCGGATATCAGCCGCGCCAGCGTGGTGATTACCAACCCGACCCACTACGCGGTAGCGCTGGAGTTCAGCTTTGAGACGATGTCCGCTCCCAAAGTTTTGGCAAAGGGTAAGAACCTGCATGCCCTTGAGATCCGCGAACAGGCGCGCTGGGCAGGGGTTCCGATTATGGAGAACAAACCATTGGCACGGAGTTTGTACAAGATGGTCGAAGTTGGGCAGTCGATTCCGTTTGAGTTGTATTCGGCAGTGGCCGGCATCCTGGCATATCTGTATCGCACCAAGCTCGAGCAGCAGGCCCGGGAAAAACGTATGCGTGAAGCCGGCGRCCTTGCCGGAGGTGGAATGTGAACCTGAAAAAGTGGAATGGTGTATTGCTGCCGCTCGGCGCTATCAGCATGATCTTCGTCATGCTGGTGCCGCTGCCCGGCTTGTTGCTGGATCTATTGCTGGCGGTCTCAATTACCGCCAGCATCATCGTGTTCCTGACGGCTGTGCAGGTGCGGCGCGCGGTGGACTTCTCAGTCTTTCCGACGCTCTTGCTCTTGCTGACTCTGTTCCGCCTGTCACTGAACCTGGCTTCCAGCCGGCGGATTCTGCTGCACGGTCACGAAGGTACAGGCGCTGCCGGAAACGTCATTGAAGCCTTTGGGCAGTTCGTTGTTGGCGGCAACTACATCGTCGGCTTCGTGCTGTTTCTGGCCCTGATCGCGATCCAGTTCCTGGTGGTCAGCCACGGCGCGGTACGTACGGCCGAGGTTACAGCCCGCTTCACTCTTGATGCCTTGCCGGGTAAGCAGATGGCGATCGACGCCGATATGAACGCCGGCCTGATCGATGAACAGGGCGCTCGCAAACGTAGAGAAGCCATCGCTCGCGAGGCCGAGTTCTATGGCGCGATGGATGGCGCCGCGCGCTTCAATCAGCGCGACTCCATGGCGACCATTCTCATTACGGCGATCAATATCATTGCCGGTCTGTTGATCGGAACGCTGCAGCAGGGTGTGGATCTGATGACGGCGGTTAAGACCTACACCATCCTGACGGTGGGCGATGGCCTGGTCACCATGATTCCGTCGCTGCTGGTCAGTGTTGCCGGCGGCATGGTGCTGACGCGCGCCTCTTCTTCCGGAGCTCTGGATGCAGAGCTGGGATCGCAGTTGTTCGCCAAGCGGAAGACCCTCTGGATCACCTGCGGTG
>NZ_JBFRCY010000968.1:0-1348 GCF_052113305.1 Terriglobus sp. YAF25 | reverse complement strand
AACGGGGATCGAACCCGTACTCTTCGCCTTGAGAGGGCGACGTGTTAACCAATTACACCATGGCGCCATTAGGGGCAGGGCGGTGATGACTCACGCCCACTCGAATCAGTATACCAGTGAAGAAGTTGTTTTGCGTGGATCAGATACCGAGTTTCTTCACTTCGTCGTTGTAGTACTTGCGGTACAGGATGTCCCATTCCTGGGTACCTTCGAGGATGATCTTCCGTTGCGAGGTAATCTTTTGCCGCGCCGCCTGGTCGATCTTGGTCTCCTCGAGCAACAGCTTCTCCAACGCCTTACGAGCCTCCTGGCGGATCGTGTTCCGGTCCTCCAGAAACTCTGCCTCGTCGGTCTCTGCCAGAGTATCGGCCACGACGTGAGCCAGTTTGTTGAGCTTGTCGCGCGAGATTCTCACAGCACCGCCTTGTATTTGCGCACAAGCTCGTTCTTTACCTTCTTGAACATCTCCGGGTAGCTCGCGCCTGTCTTGCGCATATCGTCCTGGAAGGTTTCCAGAATGACGCGGACCTCGTCGTTGATCCGGTCTTCGAGTGAAAGCTCGTCGAGCAGACCATGATTCACACGCTCATTCAGAACGCCCGGCTTATCGGTGCGCAGCATCTTCGCGTCGATAAGGTGCTGTACCGTGTGCTTGGCCAGGTAGTTGACGTAGTCTTTGGAAAAAATCATCTCTCTTCGAAGTCATTTATATCACGCGGTTAAGGCCGCTTTCGCGCCCCACAAAAGATATCCCGGGACGGCGTCTCCCAAGGGTGTGTCATCCAACTTGCGCCAGTCAGAGCCGGGAGCAGATTTTTTCGAGATCGAAAAGTGAGGAGAGAACTGTAGCCCGCCTACTGGAACGACGAGTAACGAAGAGATCGGGAAAATCTGGGTCCCCAGTCAGCTTTGCCGGCTGGGGTGAAGAAAAACCTACCCCGGCCCTTCGGGTTGCGGCAGGAGTTGGATGACACACCCTAATTACGGCCGATGCGGGCAGCTCGGGGTATTCAGACAGCTCTCGGCCAGGCGCAGACGCTCCACCGTGCGTCCATGCACCAGGTGTTCGTGAACGATCTCCTGGACGTCCTCCAATTTCACAAAGCCGTACCAAACCGCCTCAGGGTAAACAAGCATCACCGGTCCATGTTCGCACTGATCCAGGCAGCCGGCCTCGTTGGCCCGGACCGTGTTCTTCAAGCCGGCGGCCTTTACAGCATCCTTCAGGGCATCTTTCAACTGGCGGCCGCCGCGGGGGCGGCAGCTCGGACGAGCAGCGCCCTCCAGGCGCTCATTGCCGCAAACAAAAACATGACGTTCAAACTTTGGCATGCTCTCAGCGTATTCC
>NZ_JBFRCY010000967.1:0-1348 GCF_052113305.1 Terriglobus sp. YAF25 | reverse complement strand
ATCCTATGTTCTGGCCTGTGACGATCTGGTCCATAAGGACGCTGTCGCCCCCATCAGCCCATACCTCACGGAGTTCCGGCTGGAGAATGGACTTCCGGTCTGGGTCTTCCGCTGCGGCGGGAATGTGATTGAAAAGCGCACCTGCATGGTTCATCTGCAGAACACGGCATACATCACCTACACACTGCTGGAGGGGGAGGGGGGACGCCTGGAGGTGCAGCCGGCGATGCACGTGCGGTCGCATGATGACTCGCTGGCGGGACCGCCGGAAGAACAGTATCGCTGGACCGGTGTGGAAGACGGTTTCGAGCTGTATGTCAGCGACGATCTTCCCGTACTCAAGCTGGTCTGGAATTGCGGCGAGTGCGGTTTCCAGATGAAGACCCAGCGGCTCGATAACCTGCGTTATCGCATTGAGCAGGCTCGTGGCTACGACTGGGAAGGCTCTCTCTGGTCTCCTGGAGGCTTTACGGGAGAGCTGCGGCCCGGAAAATCGGCTTCCCTTACGGCATCGACCGAAGATTGGGAGAAGGTTCGGGCCCTCTCCCCTGGTGCGGCCTTCGCTGCGGAATTGGAGCGGAAGCGCCGGCTGCTACGGACCGCGCCACCCGAGGCAAGGGAAGGATTTCCCGCAGAACTCGTGCTTGCGGCCGACCAATTTTTGATCACTCCAATAGGACGTACGGCAGACCAGGTCCGAGCTCATGCCGTGGGAGACGAGATTCGTACTGTGATCGCCGGCTATCACTGGTTCACGGATTGGGGCCGTGACACCATGATTTCGCTGGAGGGGCTTACTCTGTCCACCGGCCGCTATCGCGAGGCGGAATACATCCTTCGCAGCTTCGGCAATTACATCCACAACGGTCTGATCCCAAATATGTTTCCCGAAGGAAGAACGAGCGGTTTGTATCACACCGCCGACGCAACGCTCTGGTTCTTCCATGCCATTGACCGATATCTGCAGGCAACCAGCGACTGGGAGACGCTTGAGTTCCTGCTACCGAAGATGGTCGATGTTGCCGAGTGGCATCTGCGTGGCACCGACTTCGGCATCTATATCGACCAGAACGACGGTTTGATGGTTCAAGGGCAGGACGGGTATCAGCTTACGTGGATGGATGCCAAAGTCGGCGACTGGGTAGTAACACCTCGACGTGGCAAGGCAGTGGAACTGAGTGCGCTCTGGTACAACGCGCTTCGCCTGTTGGTGGAGTGGCTGGAGGCGCTTGAAGATACTCGTACGGATCGAGCTCGCTATCTGGAATGGGCAAATCGGTGTCGCGACAGCTTTAACCGCCGCTTCTGGAACAGCGAAAAGGGCTGTCTCTTCGACGTGGTCGATACC
>NZ_JBFRCY010000966.1:0-1936 GCF_052113305.1 Terriglobus sp. YAF25 | reverse complement strand
CAGGCACATGGAAGCTCTGGAAGAGTTGTCACTGCTTTGCCCCTAGCAGCCGCTTGAGTGGCTGCAGCGGCGCCAGGGGTGTGAACTGGAGATCGACAAGGCCGGCCTTATCCAGGGGCAGCGCGCCCATGATGCCCTTGGCATCGTCCACACTGGTGGCATTCAGCAGAAAGACGACGCCGGTGCCATCGGCACGCGAATACCACTGCAGGATCTTGCCGTCGAGATAAGCCTGGACGGTATCCATCACCTCCTGCTGCATGACGGGCGCCACCTTCGACCGCATCTCCGGCTTAACGGTGAGGCTCACCAGAACGCAGGTGGGTTTCATGGGTGTCTGGGAATGCACGCTTCCCCAACCGGCAAGAAGCAGGACGACGAGAAGAAATTTGCGCATGATGACTCCTGTGACATGAAGTTGTATATACAACTTATAGCCGCACACCTTCCTCTTCTGCAAAGAAATTCTCCGAAACGGCTACAATCAAGCCATGAAGTTTGGTGTCCTCGTCTTCCCCGGATCCAACTGCGACCACGATACCTACAACGTGCTCGACACCGTCGCGCATCAGCCGGTCACCTTCCTGTGGCATGAGTCGACCGATCTGCAGGGCTGCGATGCCATCCTTGTGCCGGGGGGCTTCGCTTATGGCGACTACCTCCGCACCGGAGCCATCGCCCACTTCGCCCCAGTGATGGGCGCCGTGAAGAAGTTCGCGGCGAACGGCGGGCTGGTGATGGGCATCTGCAACGGCTTCCAGATTCTGACCGAGAGCGGTCTGCTGCCAGGCGCACTGATGCGCAACGCCGGCCTGAAGTACATCTGCAAACAGGTTCACCTGCGGACAGAGACGACCGACTCCCCGTTTACCGCTTCCCTCTCCCAGGGAGAGGTGTTACAGATGCCGGTCGGCCACATGGAAGGCAATTACTTTTGCGATGAGGCCACGCTGGCTCAGCTTCTTCCACATGACGTACGACAACATCGAAGACGCCAAGGTGAATCCTGCCAAATACAGCATCAATGGCAACGGATATCTCCTGGTGGAGCTTCCCGATGAAGGCATTCCCGTCGGTCTGACCGAGACCTTCTACCAGCTCCAGCTCGCCGGCCTGACGCCGATCCTTACACACCCGGAGCGCAACGCCACGCTACAGCGCAACCCGGACCGGATGAAGAACTGGATCCGCGGGGGCCTTCTGGTCCAGGTCACGGCAGGTTCCGTGATCGGCCGCTTCGGCCGCCTGGCGCAGGCCCTGGCCTCCCGCATGCTTGCGGATCACTGGGTTCATATCATCGCGACGGACGCACATAACGTCTCCAGCCGCCCGCCAAAGATGCGTCAGGCAACTGATGCCATTGAGGAGATGTACGGCGCTGAGACTGCCCGCCGCCTCTGCATCGAGAACCCAAGGCGCATCTTCTACGGAAAGCCGTTGGGAGAGCAGCCGGAACCAATCGGCATCTATGGGGATCTGCAGCCGAAGAAGTCCTGGTTCGATAAACTGCTCCGCCGCTAGAACGCTGATTTGGTCACCAAACTGGGTGCCCCATCCATTGCGTACCGGGGTCCCCGGCGAACCTGTTCGCTGGGGTGAATAGCAATGGGTGGGATGTTCGAGCGCAGATCGAATTGGTTTGATCTCCGGGTCCGCTTCGACATGACGGACGAAAGGCGGTCCGAGCATAGCTCGAATTTTCCACTCACGCTTCGGGTGACCACCCCAGCGAACAAGTTCGCCGGGAACCCCACCCTTCGCGATAAAGCTGCGAAGAATGGGGCAACGAGAGTATCGGCTCGACCGAATTTTTCGATCCAACTAGCAACCAGGAACCAGCAACTAGAGCAGTTCTCCTAAAGGTGTAGAGCGAAGCGTTTGCAGTTTGCGCCGTTTTCCTTCGAAGAAAACGGCATTCGCAGATTTCTCCAACACC
>NZ_JBFRCY010000965.1:0-1353 GCF_052113305.1 Terriglobus sp. YAF25 | reverse complement strand
GCTGAGGACCGCCAAGGAAGTAAGACCTACCGTCATCTTGCAGGACCTCGTCATGCCGGGGGTGAATGGATTGGATCTGGTTCGTCAGTATCGTGCGGATCCGGCTACAAGCAGCATCCCGATCATCGTGCTTTCCAGCAAGGAAGAAGCCTCGGTTAAGAATGAGGCGTTTAAGGCAGGGGCAAACGATTACCTGGTCAAGTTGCCGCACGAGGTAGAACTGATCGCCCGCATCAACTATCACTCGAAATCGTACTTAAACCAGCTTCAGCGTGACGATGCATACCGTGCCCTGCGCGAAAGCCAGCGTCAGTTGCTGGAGATGAACTTCCAACTGCAGCGGCTAACGAACCTCGATGGCCTGACTGGCCTGAGCAATCGCAGACACTTCGATCAACACATGGAGGCGGAGTGGAAACGTGCGATACGGTCACAAACCTCCATCTCGATCCTGATGCTCGATGTCGACCACTTCAAGAGCTATAACGACACCAATGGGCATCTGGCGGGCGATGAGGTGCTGAAGACAATCGCGACCACGATCCAACAGACCTGCCTGCGTTCTTCGGGGACCGCGGCACGTTTCGGCGGCGAGGAGTTTGCCCTGGTCTTGACGGCGACGGATATGAGTGGAAGCGAGCGGGTAGGAGAACAACTGCGCCGCAATGTTGAAGCCCTCCAGATTCCTCACGGAGGATCGGAAACAAGCCCATTCGTCACCGTTAGTCTCGGTGGAGCCTCGACGATACCGCAGGAAGGGGAAGCGTTCCTGCGCCTTGTCGATGCCGCCGACAAGGCGCTCTATCGAGCAAAAGAGGCTGGACGGAACCGGCTTGTCTTCTCGGAACCAGAATAGGCCTTCCGAGCGGCCACCCTGCCAAAAAAACTGACAACACAGCGCGGCGAAATAAAGCTCACAGCCCAAGCGGGTACTAGACTAATCGCGTCAAGAAAGAGGCATCTTCTAAGGAGATGATTCGTGATCAGATCCGTTCTATTCCTCAGCCTGCTATTCCCTGGATTCCTCGCACCCAGCCTACTCGCACAGCAGCCCCGCGAGGCAAACGCCTGGAAGCAGGCACTCACCAAACGCCTACCCCTGCTCGGCCACCGCAACTGGATCCTCGTCGTCGACTCTGCCTACCCACTGCAGACCTCACCCGGCCTTGAAGTGATCGAGACCAACGCTGGCCAGATCGAGGTCACAAGAGCAGTCCTCGCTCAGATCAAAGACTCCATCCACGTCCGTCCAGTCATCTTCATGGACGCGGAGCTGCCCTTTCTCACCGAAGAAGACTCACGCGGAGCGAACGCCTACCGTCAGCAGATATCCGCAGCACTCCACGACTACAC
>NZ_JBFRCY010000964.1:0-1355 GCF_052113305.1 Terriglobus sp. YAF25 | reverse complement strand
TTCTTACACAAGTCGCCCTTGAAATTCTGCGTGCTGGATCGATTTCCCTCATCTCTGCCCCTCCAAAGATTCGTTCCGTTATCCAGGCGTTCCTTATTTCAGCTCAGCTTTGCGGGACACCTTTAAAGCGACGGCAACAATAGCGAGGGATGTAGAGAGGTGTCCGGGGTAGAAGCTGATACTTTGCCGATGCTCGCCGATGTTTTCCCGATGCCGCATCTAGCCATTTTTCAGCCACTTATAGGAATCTCTAACAGGAAGGTGGAGAGACTAAGGGAGTAGACCCCGATCCATCAGCAGCTTCCTTTCGTCGGCCGAGAGAGTCCCACCAGCAAACTGGGTGAGCAAGAAGAACGGCACCTTCGGACGACCGAGGTCGTACATCAGTCCGAAATGGTTCTCCGGAGGCGCCTTCGCGGGTTCGTCGAGAAGCTCATAGATGTCGAGAGCTTCGATCTTCAGATCCGTCTGCTCCACAAAATACTTCAATGTGGTGTAGAGGCTTTTGAAACCGGTCTCCGTCTTTGGCTTCCCGGCTTCGTTCTCGTAATCGCTGTCGTAGATCTCGGCGCAGTTCAATTCATTCACGACAACGGCCTTCTTATAGGAGGCCAGCTTCTTGAAGAGGTCGAATCCACCCTCGTCCCGATGGCCGAAGAAATGGTGAGGATTAACCCGAAGGTGCGCATAGTAGTGGTATGAGATGATCTCAAACTTCACCCCCCTTGACGCCATGAAGTCCAGAAAGCCGAACATGGTGGATGTCGTATTGAGCGCGCGGCGAAGATGGAGGCCGTATTCGGTATTCACTTTTTCGATGGCATCGGACATACCGCGCAGTACTGCTGCCCAGTCGTTCATGACGGGCGTATCGAACTCGGCAGCCGTCTGCCCCTTGCCGAAGAGGCGTTTCCCGTCAGCATCCTTGATCTGGAGATTGACCTCATTCCCCAGCTCCCAGTCAGGCAGATCGTTTCTGAACTCGGAGACGAACTTGTAGGTCCGGTTATAGGCCGATGTGTAGAGAGCCGCGGCATCCCCTTTCGGATACTTGCCGTGGTCAGTACGATCCCCCTCTTGGAAGGGAGTGAAGAGGATCGGCTTGAGACTGATGTGGTACTCCTTCGCAAGCTGAATCATCTCGCGATAGGTCTGCACCTGGAAGCCATCCGTCCCATCGGCAAGGTAGGCATTGATGCGATATTGGGTGATGCCCCTGGCTTGAAGCAAAGCGAAGATAGGCCTTACATCCGCCTTCCTGGACGTGGGGCCATCGACGCCCCACGCCATGACCTGTGCAACTGCGTTCGTGCCTGGAGCCGATAACAGAGTAAGAAGGAGGGCGAGTCCGGCCG
>NZ_JBFRCY010000963.1:0-1362 GCF_052113305.1 Terriglobus sp. YAF25 | reverse complement strand
AGCTCATAGAGGCACACTTTTTCTTGACGAAGTAGGAGATATTCCCCTGGAACTCCAGGCGAAGCTCTTGCGCGTGCTTCAAGAGCAGGAATTTGAACGGCTCGGTAGCAACCGCACTCACAAGGTGGATGTTCGGTTGGTCGCGGCAACACATCGAGATCTGGCGGCCATGGTGAGGCAGTCCACTTTCCGTGATGATCTCTACTATCGGCTGCGGGTATTTCCGATCCACATTCCTCCGCTACGTCAGCRCACGGAAGACATTCCAAAGCTTGTCGGCCATTTCCTAAACCTTCACGCCAAGCGGATGAACAAACAGATAGATGAAATTCCCTTGGAGACGATCGATGCTTTGCTGCGGTACCGCTGGCCTGGTAATGTGCGAGAGCTTCAGAACTTCATCGAACGAGCAGTGATCCTGTCGCCACATCGGGTCTTGCGTGCACCTATCTCTGAACTAGAGCAGATCAACGCAAACAGGGGCTGCAATATTCCGTTGTCTGGGCTCAATGAACTCGAAAGAGATCATATATTGAGAGCTCTCGACGCAAGCAATTGGGTCATCGGCGGGAGAAGCGGCGCTGCTGTGCGTCTCGGTATGAAGCGTACCTCGCTCGTATACAGAATGCAGAAACTGGGCATAAGAAGACCCGGGTTTTCTGCAAATCGCGCCAACGAGAGTATGAACGCCTAGCTTGAATTCGAGGCTTCTGGCTCTGAATGGTAATCCGCGACGGGACGCCGTCAGTGGCGAACATCTGTCACGGTTCCGTCGGCGCGACAAGCCCGCTACCTTCTGGGCCACTCTGGCAAAACATTGATTAGAGGTGCGTTGAGCTCCTCCAGCCGGCCTTGCGGGTCCATTGCCGTGGTCGGCCATTCATTTGCTCAGAAATTGCCATGAGTGCTGAATGCGCCAGAGCCTTTCACTCCCGTATGTGCTCGACGAGCGCTCAGGCACGATCACGCGGTGCCTAATCCGCAAGCGAATCGAAAGGAACTGCACTCAGCATGCAAGACGGCATCATACCAAGGGCACTTCTATCGAAAGCCTGCTCTGCGACAGAACTTAACGGCTTCGACTAGAGCATTTTTCCTGTCGCTGGGCATCCCGGGAGGAGCGTGCAGCGGCGTTTTCATTGAGGAAAACGCAGGAAAATGCTCTAGCAGCAAACTCAACAGGAGATAAATCCATGAGCAACGATAATGATCAAGCAGCCACACCTCCGTGGGACGCCTCTCTGGTAAACCTTACTTCCAGGGAACTTGCGCCCGGCGTGTTCGCGGTCCTGCCAGATGATGTCTTTGATAAGGACCATGTCGTGACAACTGCCGGCTTTGTGATCAGC
Source organism: Terriglobus sp. YAF25 (assembly GCF_052113305.1). Classification (NCBI taxonomy): domain Bacteria; kingdom Pseudomonadati; phylum Acidobacteriota; class Terriglobia; order Terriglobales; family Acidobacteriaceae; genus Terriglobus; species Terriglobus sp. YAF25. The sequence continues at coordinate 13 of NZ_JBFRCY010000963.1, read as the reverse complement.
GACCGGGCAGTTC
>NZ_JBFRCY010000962.1:0-1365 GCF_052113305.1 Terriglobus sp. YAF25 | reverse complement strand
CTCCCACTCCACTGCAAACCGGGCACGCTCTTCCAACACTCCGCTCGCTCTCCAAGGCATGCCAGACTTCTACACGCCTCCGCTCGACCTCGCGAAAGTGTTACCTATGTCCCCGGTCTAATCTGTTACCCATCTGCCCGGTCTGTACCACTCTATACGGCACGGCTAAAAGCCGTGCCCTTAAACACGACATCGCGCTTCGCGCGACAGGATACAAGGCTCATTGTGCTCGGCTCTATCCTTCCGTTGCGCGCAGCGCAACCATTTCGCACCGAGGTGCGAATGTATTGCTTAAGGGGACGGCTTCAGCCGTCCCGTACAGGCCGGAGCAAAAGGCGGCTTTAGCCGCTGAGGTACACGCTTAGAGCGTTCTCCATGTTGTTGGGTATCCCGGAAGAATCATTAATTGACCACACCTATTTCGGGCAAGCAGTGGCGTTTTCATTGCGCATAGATGCCCTACCCCTACAGGGAATGCTCTATTCAGCGTCGTTTCGGACGTGGATTCAGTCGAAGCATTAGATAACAACGAAGAACAGTTCTGAACTCTTCCGCGATCATCTTTTGTTCTGCATGATCAATGCCGGCGTAAGTTGCCGGAAGCGTCATGATGATCTCTAGAGTGATCGTCGTGATACGCCGCGCATTCACAATGGAAAGGCCGGGGTTGAGTAACACCGGCGTGTGCGTAGTCCTGATGGACTCCTCTGTGTGTCAGCCACACAGGACGTTGCGCGAACGGATGGTTATTGATCTACGAAAGTCAAAACCCGGCTCCTATTTCCTTTCCACGACTCATGAGCAGGATCAAGCCTCCTACTACTACCCGCTTCAGATCAAGTAGGCAATCTTGCTTTGGACGAATCTTTAGGAACCGTGTAACGAGACGGGGACGGCAACGATCAATCTGTTCCACTGATTCGACTGCCGCGGTCAGATAGGGTACAACTATAGCGCACCGCACGATGCAATTCCGGGAATTGCCTATACCTGGATACCACTGCGGTCGATCGACCTTCCTCCCACCTGCATCGTTGCTTAATCCAACACTGACGCAACAAAGGAGATCCGTCATGTCCGAAAAGCAACTCGACTCACACAAGCCGCAAGGTCAATAAATAACAACACCAACTATGCGTCTTGGAGGGCACATTGGCACTTATTCTGAACTTTTATCTTTCCAACACAACATCTGAACCATTGGTACTGAAACCCAACCCCGAGGTCAACTTGCCTTTCTACACGGTCAAACCTCCGGCCGAAATTCAGCCGGATACGATAGGTCATTGGCAGCTAACGTATCACGATAACGGTGGTAGCTTGTCGCTTATTTTCCAAGTAGGGCAAGACGAGGTCATGTTTGGC
>NZ_JBFRCY010000961.1:0-1937 GCF_052113305.1 Terriglobus sp. YAF25 | reverse complement strand
GAGGACCACTGTCAGATCGCCGCCGAAGTGGAGTTCAGCGATCTTCTCCTGAAAGACGTCATTGCGTGACGAGAGCAGATTGCCGAGCTGGTACGCTACACCCGGAAAGGTTGCGCGTACGGCTGACGGAGCCATCTCGTTCAGATAGGCCGGGACCACTCCCCACGCCCCCTGGATGGCAAACTGCATCAGGAAACCGCCGAGTGCGATCAGGACAAAGTGATGTGTCCAGGCCCAGAGCGGAATCATCGGGATGGCAAGCAACGCTGCCAGGATAATGGCGCGCCGTCGCCCAATCCTTTCCGACAGGCTGCCGAAGGTGATGCCTCCGGCCAGGGCGCCGACGCTGGAGACATTTGAGATCATCCCCTTCCAGAAGTCGTTAGTCCCACGATCGGCCTGCAGGAAGGTCGGATACAGGTCCTGCGATCCGTGACTGAAGGAGGTAAAGGCGGTCATCAGCAGAATGAGGAAGACGAACGATGGAAGGTACGTTCTGATGTCGTGCATCGAGAGTCCCCTCTTAGGAGCTATGGCACGCTCGCCACGCCCTGCGATCCAGGCCGGACTCTCTTCCACCTTGCTGCGGATGTAGAAGACCAGCAGTGTGGGTGCAGCACCGATGATGAACATCGTCCGCCAGGGCGCCCAGGGGCCGCCAATGTGCAGATGCGGGAAGACAAGGGCGTAGACTAGGCCGGCGATCAGGTTGCCGGTGACGTAGCCCTCCTGCAACAGGCCGGAGAAGAACCCTCGCCGCTCCTTCGGCAGCGTTTCGAAAGCAAGCGCCGCGCCGACGCCCCACTCTCCGCCCATGGCGATGCCGAAGAGTGCGCGGGTAATCATCAGGAATGTAAGCGTGGGTGCAAAAGCGCTGGCGAGCTCGAAGATCGAAAAACTGATGACGTTGAGCATCAGGGTACGACGGCGGCCCCAGCGCTCAGCCAGAGCTCCGAAGATCAGCGCTCCCAGCGGCCGCATGGCCAGCGTCCAAAAGGTACCTTCGAGAAGATCCGGTAACTCAAGTAACATTTTCGAAATGTTACCTCCGGTGAGGACCGATCTCTATGATGCCCCGGCCCTTCTAGGGGATGGCTCTGTGTCCTCAAAGCTTTTCCCGTACACTGGCGGGAATGCGGTCCGTTCCCCCAACTGCTCTACGTGCCGTCGCAATCGGAGGCGGTACCGGCCTCTCCACGCTGCTTCGCGGTCTAAAGCGATATGTTGCTGTTTCCGGAGCTACCTCTGGCTGTGCTGACGGTCCCTGCCTGCTTGCCGATCTGGCGGCCATCGTCACGGTAACCGACGATGGAGGCTCCTCCGGCCGTCTGCGTGAAGACTTCAACATGCTGCCCCCCGGAGACGTCCGCAACTGCCTGGTGGCGTTGTCCGAGGATGAGCATCTGCTCTCACGGCTCTTCCAGTACCGCTTCGGACAGGGCGAGTTGCAAGGTCACTCGCTGGGAAACCTCTTCCTGGCGGCACTGGACGATCTCTGCGGCGACTTCGCGCAGGCGGTGCAGCACTCCTCGCAGATTCTGGCCACGCGCGGACGCATCTACCCAGCGACCACGGACAATGTCTCCCTCGCCGCCCTGATGGACGACGGCAGCCACGTTCACGGAGAGACCAGCATCACGGCGAGCAAGCAGCGGATTCACGAGCTGTATCTCGAACCAGCCGAGGCGCATCCCGTGCCTGAAACGCTGGAGGCGATCCGACAGGCGGACCTCATCAGCGTGGGACCGGGCTCCCTTTACACGTCACTGGTCACCAATCTGCTGGTCCGTGGCATCCCCGAAGCGATCGCCACGGCAAAGGCGACCCGCATCTACGTCTGCAACCTGATGACCCAGGCGAACGAGTCCCTGGGCCTGACCGCATCTCAGCATATCCAGAAGATCATGGACCACGCCGGCGGCCACCGGCTCTTCGAC
>NZ_JBFRCY010000960.1:0-1376 GCF_052113305.1 Terriglobus sp. YAF25 | reverse complement strand
CCATCTGCGCAACGGCCGTGTAGGTGCCGCCGCCGATGTCCTGTGTACCGCAGGTAACGCGCGCGGTGCCATCCTGCCGCAGCTCGACGTTGACTTCAGCATCGGTGCGGGTGGCGATCCAGGCGCACGCGCCGACGCCCCAGCCGAGAGTTCTTCCTTCTTCATCTTTCATTAAGCCAATGGCGGGATTGCGCTTAGCCCAACCGAACTTCTCCGCGCCGACGGTGAGGCACTCTTTGAGGTGGCGTGAAGAGAAGGGCTTTCCGATGCTTTCGTCCCTCTCCGGTTCATTCAGAAGGCGAAGCTGTACGGGATCGATGTCGAGCTTGATGGCGAGCTCGTCCAAGGCGGATTCGAGTGCGTAGAGACCGGGCACAGCGCCGGGACCGCGCATGGAGGTTGGGGTACCGACATTACGGCGGACCAGGCCGGAGGTGGCAAGGACATTCGGGCAGGAGTACATGAAGCCGGTGGATTCGGCGCAGCCCTCGTCGTAGTCGTCGAGCATGGAGGTGTGATTGACGTAGTCGTGCCGGATCGCGAGCAGCTTGCCCGATTTATCCGCAGCGAGCTGAACGCGTTGGTCGATGGTGGGCCGGTGGCCGACGCTCTGGAACATCATCGAACGGCTGACGACAAGCTTGACTGGACGATTGAGGTTGCGTGCGCTTGCGGCGGCGAGCATCGCATGCGGCCACGGCCACAGCTTTCCGCCAAAGCCGGAGCCGAGGAAGCGGCTAATGACCTGCACGTTCTCCGGAGGAACGCCGAGCATGGCGGCCATCACGTCGCGATGGTTCACGACAGCCTGCGAGGTCTCGTAGAGCGTGAACTTGCCATCCTTGTAGACCGCTACCGATGCGTGCAGCTCAATGGGATTATGTGTCTCGGTTGGAGTGGAGTAGACGGCATCATGTTTGTAGGTTGCGCGGGCGAGAACTGCGGCGGCGTCGCCACGTTTGGTGACTTCTTTGGGTTTGCCTGCGACTGTGGGAGTGTCGAGAAGTTTGTCGTTGGTATTGTGCGGAGTCTTGGCGTAGGTGACCTTCACGGCTTCGGCTGCGGCGCGCGCCTGTTCCACCGTGTGTGCGACGGCAACGGCAACGTACTGGCCGTAGTAGGAGACGGTCTCGTCTTCGAGTGGGGGCCGCCGCTCATCCAGGATCATGCTGAGGCCGGCCGACGGCGGTGTGCGATAGAGGGGACCGATGTTCTTGTGGGTGTAAATGGCCAGCACGCCGGGCATCTTCTCGGCTGTGGATGAGTCGATGCCGCTGATGGTTCCGCTGGCGATGGTCGCGGTGACCGGCCAGGCATAGACCAGGCCAGGGAAGTGGTGGTCAGAGGAGTACATGGCCGCGCCGGTGGTCTTCAGC